>JANQKI010000177.1 GCA_028281165.1 Opitutaceae bacterium
TAATGGTCTCGCTGTATTCAAAATCGCAATCGTCGCCCGAATACAAAGCGGCTGTTGTTTCGATGAAAGCGATCAAAAGGACTAGGCTTCTAGATTTCATCGTTTTTCATCTTCTGCAACACTTGGGAGCTCCAAGTGGCGAGTTCGCGGATCGTCTCGTCTTCGTTAGCGTCTTGGCTGATTTGAATCAGAATGGGCAGGGAGTCCTTCTCCGCATGACGCACCAGGAGCTTGATAAGCTCGGCCCGAATCATGGGCAGGTTTGGAGTTTCCAGCAACTGAACGAGTTTCCGACGGACTTCCTCTTTTTCAGCGTAAGTGTCGAGCGTTTCCAGGGCGGCGAAGCGAACATTGATATTAGGATCGTTGTTCAACTTGTCGTAAAGCGCTTCGAGGACTTGCTCGCTTTCGATATTCAGTTCGGAGAGCCATTCCAGGCCGCGTAGGCGTTCGACGGCCGATGTCTGGGTAAGAAGAGAGAGGGCGGTGAACTCCTTGAGCGAAGCCAGCTCCGTTTCGATGACGTCAAATCGGTTGCCATTCGTTTCTTTTATCGAGGTCGATTCATTGACCAGAATGCCGATCAGAAAAGCGAATACGATGATGGCGGCCTGAGCGTATCCATTTCTGGTTACACTCCACACCCAACTCTTCTTCCTTCTCTCGTCTTGCAGCAAGCGTATTCCTTCGGTTTGACCGCTCTTGTAGGCCGATAGGGCGGCTGAGAAACGTTTGGTCATGGTTTCGCTCGGCTTGGGCAGTTCATCTAGCGACTGACAAGTCTTCGAGATTTCGTCGAGCAGGCTTCGGCAGCTGTCGCATTGCGAAAGGTGATCATCGATGCGCTGCCTCTCATCGACCGAGAGCTCGCCTTCCAGGTAGGCTAGCAGTTGGTCACTGCATTCCAGGCATTTCATAAGGTCTCTCCTTGATTAGCGTTTTCATGTGTTTTGCCAGTTCTGCCACGGCGCGACAGACGCGCACCTTCAGTAGTTTGGCTTCGCAGTCCAGGATTCTCGCCATTTCAGCATAGCTGAGGTTTTGTATCCGCCTCATGATTACGATTTGGCGTTTTTCCTCTGAAAGCTGTTCCAGGGCCTGATAGAGCAGGGCGGTATCTTCCGATCGGCAGGCTTCAACATCTGGCTGGTTTCTGGTATCGATCATTTCGATAGCTTTCTCGCCTCGTAGGTCTTCATTGAGGATTTCAGACTTTGTATAGTGTCGCTCCCAGTGCCGATTTTGAATGTTTCGGGCTATGCCGAACAGCCAACCCTTGAAGTGTCCGTCGTCCTTGAACGACGCTCGATAGCGCAGCACTCGCAGGAAGACCTCCTGGGTGAGGTCTTCGCTTAAGCTGTGTTCTTGGGTTCGTTTCATGAAAAAGGAATAGAGCATGCCGCAGTAGCGCTCGAAGAGAACGTTCAAGGTTTCCAGGTCTCCATTGCGGGCCTGCAGCATTAACGATTCGTCAGTAACGGGTTCCACGAAGATAGATTATCGTTTCACATTGCTGAATATCAGGCGAATCGATTTCCGTTTCATGAAAATGAAAGAAACTTAACCCACTATCCCGTGGCTCGAAGTTTGCCTGCCATTGGGAGCTATCGAATACCGCCACGGATTGTAACAGTATAGTTACACTTTTAAGATATTGATAACCAAATAGTTGCGAAAATGAGCTAAAAACCGTAAGTTTTTCTTACAATTTTTGATTTCTATCCAAATAGCTTTCCTAATTAACAGGCTATCTAAGCTATTGATGGCTAAATTCTTACATAGGAGTGTTCCCTGTTGATATTTTTGGCTCAATTTCTGCTAATATTTTCTCTTAGAGTACCTCAACTAGTTTCTCGTTGTTTATTTTCTTAGTAGAAAGGTTCAAATATGCGAAGGCTCATCATTACATCAGTGATACTTTTATCGTTTGCGGTTCTGCCTGCCTCAGCCGTGCAGCATTTCGCCTATAATGTGTTTTTCGGTACGGGAACCGGAGGCAACGGTGTTTTGGATAACACTGTGCAAATGGTTCAATTCTCCTTAACCGATGGAGATGCCCCGCCAAATAAATCCCTTTCAGATCTCGTTAGTTATTCTGCGACGATCGGCCCCTTCAATTTCACTGAAGCTCTAGCTTCGACTCCTGGCAGCAACTTTTTCACGAGTAGTTTATCCGGTGGTGTTCTTGGTAACGGAAGTAGCATTATGGTTATACCAAAGCTCGGATCGCCGACTCCGTTGTCCCTCACTTCTCTTGGTCTTAACTTTAACAATTCAACGGGTACGTTTAACAACGCCACTTATGGCTTTTATAATCTAAAGATTGAGGCTAAGCCGGTAAATGTTCCCGACCATTCAGCTACGTTGAGCTTAACCCTTTTAGCGTTTTTCATGCTGATCGCTTTCAAGCGACGTTTCACGAAATAATAGATTTAGCTTACTGCCATTTCGACTTTGCCATTTTCAAGCCTCTCGCAACCGCGAGGGGCTTTATTTTCGCGATTTCAATCTGGAATTATATATTTCATTTCTGAATACAAATCCTCTTGAATGGAAAGTCTGTTCATCGCTTCTGTCCTCTTAAGCTTCGACCATGAAGGTGATGAAGAAGGGGAAGCAGAAGAGGATGCTGGGGCTGGAGTATGGCCTTAGCTTTCCTTAAAGTCTCGATCTTCTGGCTTCTCTGACGTTTCCGAACGGGGCTTCAATAGTTTTTGAGGATGGGAGCTATCGAGTTGGAATTTTCTCCAGTCGCGGTCGACTTCCTGTCGCATTTCCAGCAGCTTGGATTCGGAGATTCCGTGCGAGACGACGTACCCAAGTTTTTCGCTCAGAAACTCCTCTAGCGAAACCCATTTGCCTCGGGATTTAACCCGATGGGTCCAGGCGCAAACGACCAGCATATCGCGGATGGATCTGGACTTATAAGCGTAGTACCAGGTGAGCCAAAGGCTGATGGTTCCGACAATGCCTATCAAACAGGCCGCCAAGTAGGCCGTGCTGCTACCGTAAGTCGTATTCGCCCTCTGAAAGATGCCGATGAGATTGAATTTCTCGTTGGCGAAAATGAAGGTGATGATGAGAAGGTAAGTCAGGGCTTGAGCGACGAGAATCGCGGTGTGCCGACTAAAGTTTTTTCGTCTTTTTTCTTCCTCTCCCACTGAATCTCCCCACTTCGTTTTATCTTTATGTTTCTCAATGTATACGCGCGTCTTGCCCTTTGGATACACTTTTTTCCCAAATTGAACTAAGATCTCCATGCCCCTAAACGACCGGCGATAGGTCGGTAGAGTGAACTCCAAATTCAGCTAAAGTAGTTTCCGCTATGGATTCGTTTTTTCTCCACGAAATTGTTTTGAGAATTTCGGAAAAACCGCAGTTTTTCGCGAATATACATCATGACGTCATGACTTATAGGGTAATGCCTATTATATTTAGGGAATACCTGTAGTTATGCTCTCAAGGCATCCATTGAGGCCATCATTCGGTTATGATGTAGCCAATTTTCGGTTACGTATTTTCAGTCTATCCTCAATGCCTGATAGGGAGCTCTGCGAGCCGCTCTTAAAGCGGGAATAATAATAGCTACAACACTGGTTATGGTTATGAGGATGATAACGGTGGGGTAGGCTAGGACGCCAGTGGGAAATTCCTGCACTCGCATAAAGGTTTTCAACTGGTTGCTTATGGCGTAACCAGCTCCGATGCCGACCAACGTTCCGATTGAGATCCACCAGACGATTTGGCTGTAGACGAGGGAAACGATGTTTCTTCCGGTGCCCCCGAGAGCCATGCGAATTCCGAATTCCGGCATTTTTTGCGACGTATTGAAACTCATGATACCGTACAGTCCTATGACCGCCATGCCTAGAGCTGCCAGACCGAAAACGGTGAAGATATTGGCTGCGATGCGCTGGTTGACGAAGTTCCGGTCGAGAAAGTCTTGCACACTCATCACGCCCAATACGGGAGCTGTCTGGGGGGCGATCTCGAACATTACGCGTCGTGTCGTTTCCACCCATTGATGGACGTCACCCTGGCCTCTTAGCAGCATGTTCATTCCTCGCGAGAGCCATTGGCGATGGGGGATGAGCATTTCCGCATTTTGGCGCGCGTTTTGTCCAGGGAGGGGAGGCGGTCTTAGATCAGGAATGATGCCGACGATGGTGGTCCACTCCGTCCAAGGATTGGCGCGATTCACGTTTTGCACCTCCCTGTTAATGCCAGGGCTGTTGATGCGAATACGCTTCCCGATGGGGTTGCCGTCAGGCATGAATTCTTGCACGAACGTTCGATTTACCACGCAAACGGGCATGGTTGAATCGACGTCGAGATCGTTGAGCAGACGGCCTTGCAGCGGTTCGATGTCGTAGACGTTGAAATATCCTGTGGTGACGATGTTGCAGCCTGCCCGCGTTCGTTCTTCGGGTGTTTCGTAAACTTCTCCTTCCACTTGAAACTCGCGACTGCCGGGGAAAATGCCCGCGAAGGCGAAGGAAAAGCCGACATCGGAAATGCCAGGGACGGCTTCGAGCTTTTCTTCCATGTCTTGATAAAATCGATACACTGAATCCGCTGATGGCAGACCAGCGGACTGATTGGCCTGAATGCGCGCGGTGAGGATTTCTCGTGGATCGTAGGGAAACTCCTGTTCTGTAAAAAAGCGTACCACAAGTATCATTACAATGGCTACGATAAGCAACGTTCCGGAGAAGGCCATCTGGAGGCCGACCAGAAATTTAGCGACTTTGCCCACAAAAACGCCGGTCGAGGTGCGAGAGCTTTCTTTTAAGTAGTCTACCGTGTCGCCACTTGACGCTCGAAGGGCTGGAGCGAGGCTCGAGATAAGCGTCGTAATCAGTATCAAACCGATGGAAAAGAAGAGTACTCGGGGTTCGAAATCATTATGCCACCAATAGGGTTTGAAGAAGAACGTCGTTTCGATGTAGTTCCAAATGGCTTTGCCTCCCCAATGGGCAAGAAACAAGCCCCCCAGGCACCCTCCGAGCGAAAGCAGCATCCCGTCCATGATCACCTGAGTCATGATGTTCTTCTTGGATGCTCCGACGGCAGACTTAAGAGCGAACTCGAATTGCCGTTTCGAACTGCGAGCGATTATCAAATTGGATACGTTGGCGCAGGATGCCAGCAAAACCAGAATGGCGCAGATCATCAAAGTCATCAGAATGCGGTAGGTCGTTTCGCCTACGAATTCTTCGGCGTAGGGCTCTATCTCGATTCTTAGCTGATGTTCGTTGGTTTGCGGAAACTCCTGAGCCAGGCGCGCCGCGATCGTCTCCATTTCCACGCGCGCTTGGGTAATGGATACGCCAGGCTTGAGAGTGCCAATTACCGTTAGAGTAACCAGTCGGTTGCGCGGATGGCCATCGGTGTAGCTCCAATCGGAAGGGGTCCATATTTCTTGCTGGAAGGGAAATTCAAAGCCTTCAGGCATAACGCCGATTATGGTGTGCGGATTTCCATTCAAAAAGGCCACTTTTCCGATGACGTCTTCGGCGCCGCCGTATTGCTCCATCCACAGTCGGTGCGACAGCAGCATGGTGGGATCGCCGACTGGCCTGGCGCCGTCGAAATCTGGCAGCCGCCCCAGAATGGGTTGGACGCCAACCATGCTAAAGAAATCAGAGGAGAACGAGGCCGACGGATAGCGATCCGGAAACGAAGTGCCGTCAGGGTTGCTAAGCGTGTGGTTCTGGAATTGATACCCAGCTAGCTTTTCGAAGCTCTGCAGCTCTTCGTAGAATACGCGAAAGTCGCGCACGTTGATCTGAGTGGAAAAGTTTCCTTGTCCTTCCATGCGTAACCACTCAATAGATACGATATCGCTAGAGCCAGGGAAGTCGGGCTTGCTCCAGATCATGCCGTTCACATAGCTGAACATGGTGATCGATGAGCCCAGGCCAATGGCCATGACGAGGATGGCCAGTAGGGTAGACCCGAAATTTTTAGTGGCGAGACGAAGCCCGAGTCGTAAATCGTTGAGTGAGGTCATGAGCAAACTGAATCTACGGTTTCGGACACTCGCTTAGATCAGCTTCTTTGAGCCCGCCTAAAGCCCTGAGACACCCTCCACCTTTCACAGCGACTAGATTTACTACTGTTGTAGTAGAATGCAAGTGGAAAGTTTTGGGTCAGGTATCGAGGGGTTCGGTCGGCGTGCTTTGGATACTGTCTAATTGGTGAATAAACTAGGTAGGGAAGCTTGTCCTCGAGTCTCCGTGTATTGTGATCCAAGGCGGAGGCTTGAGGACCCGTCTCCGAAAGACTACGCCGTGACACGCGAGCCTTCCTGCCATGTGCGAAAGACCACAATGGCGTTCTCAAGCAAAATTATCTATTTGCATCCAAATACTGGGTATAAAGACTTCTCGCATTCGTCTCTAAGCTCTCATTTGCTTCCGATGAGCGAGCGAATATGAGCAACCATTTCGTCAGGATAGTCGATATAGACCAAGAGCCTTTTTAGAAAACGCCGCTTGGTAGCGGTGTCGATGTTCATAATGGCCCAGTATTTTGAATTTGGAATCTGTTTGGCCTGATTATGGCGAGAGGCTTTACAGACCTCCTCTCGAGAGAGTCCAAAATAGCGGCGCCGGAGCTTTTGTCCTGCTACGAACCCCATAAATTCCTTGGGATGCATTTCGTGAATCTTTGCCAGCAGAGTCAGGTATCTCTCCGCGTCGTTGACGCAGGAGCGAAACGTCTCGGAGCGGGTGAAGGCGTATAGAGGATTCCCGATCAGCTTGCCTCCAGAAGTTCTTAGCAGACTAGCGATAACGGATTCCACGTTCGGATGTTCCGTATCTATTCTGCTTTTCAGTTCATCGATAAGCGACTGGGGTAGATCGATTTTTGGAGACATTCTAAACTAAATAGACCTGTTTTTTAGGTCTGTCAAGCTGAGTTGAGAAAGCTTTACCGCTTGCGATCCAAGTCGAGCATGAATTAGGGATATGGATCACCAGAATTTTCGATGAATAAATCGCCCTGTTTCATTTTGAATCCTCTTCAATTTCGCGAACTGATTGCGTCGCTCCTGCTTGTTGGAGCTTTTTTCGCTTATGGCTTTTCCAAAGCTATGGCGGACGCTTCCCGACCTAACGTCATCTATATTATAGCCGATGATTTGGGGTACGGCGACTTGTCTTGCTACGGTCAGGATAAGCTAAAAACGCCGAACATTGATCGCCTCGCCGTCGAAGGCATGCTCTTTACTAGCCACTATTCGGGCAACACCGTCTGCAGTCCTTCGCGGGCATCCTTAATGACAGGGCAGCATCCCGGGCGTGTTTATTGTCGCGGGAACTTTATGAACGAGATAGGGGCCGCCCTTGACCCTGAAATGACGGTTTTGCCTGAGCTGTTTCAAAATGCTGGATACGCAACGGGAGCGTATGGCAAATGGGGACTGGGCGTAACGACTGAGGAGGAGGGTGCTCAGAATCCGCTCATGCACGGGTTTGACGAATTCTACGGATGGAAAAGCCAGTTGATCGCTCATACCTATTATCCTAACAGCTTAGTTTACAACGGTCGGGAGATCCCTCTGGATGGAAAGGTTTATGTGCATGACGTGATCATGGAAAGGGCTCTTTCCTTCATCGAACGTAATGCTGTTTCGGGTACGCCTTTCTTTTGCTATATTCCGACGGCAGTGCCCCATGCGGCTATGCATGCGCCGCAAGCCCTGCACGACAAGTGGCGAAAGCGGTTCCCTCAATTCGATGATAAAATCGGCAAGTATGGAGCAGGCGAATACGATTCCTGCCCCGACGTGCAGAACCCGATTGCCGGTTTTGCCGCCATGATGGAGAATCTAGACAATCAGATCGGCTCCATCCTGGCTCGCCTTGAGGCCCTTGGCATCGACGAGAATACTTTGATTATTTTCACTAGCGATAACGGCCCTCATGGAGAGGGGGGGCACGACCCGAAATTCTGGAATTCCTCAGGCGGCTTGCGAGGCATGAAGCGTCTTATGTACGAAGGTGGGATTCGCGTCCCTATGCTTGCAAGGTGGCCGGGAACGATCCAGGCCGCGTCGGTGACGGATCATATCAGCGCCTTTTGGGATGTCGTGCCTACCATGGCCGATCTTTTAAGCCAAGCTGCGCCAGAACAAGTCGATGGCATTTCTTTCCTCCCCACCTTAAAGGGCAATGCCTCTGGGCAAAAGCAGCATGAGTATCTGTATTGGGAATTTCTCAGAGGACGGGAGCAGGAGCTTTTTTCTCGAGCCGTTCGTATGGGAAAATGGAAAGCGTATCAGGAAGAGGGACACACTCTTGAAATCTACAATTTGGAGGAAGATCCTTTCGAGCAAAGCGATTTAGCGGCGACTGTTCCTTCCATCGTAAAATCCATCGAACGCATCATGGTCGAGGCTCATACGCCGTTGCCACGTTGAACGTTCAGCATGTCTCTCCTTCGATAGTCCTCAACGGTGCGGCATGTAGACAGCTGCTACAAAGGGCTTAGGGCTTAGCCATCCACATTCGCCGGGCGGCCTTCGCCTCTGGCTCGTCGCAGATTTTCTACCGCGATCATGTGGCGGTAGTTGGCTTCCAGGCGATTGGTTCTGGCTTCGGTTAAGGCAACCCTGCTTTCGAGAACGTCAAGCTGGCTGATCGCTCCCGCGTCGTAGCGGCTATCGGCCAAGCGCAAGGCCTCTTCGGCTTGTTCGACAGATTTAGTAGCCGCTTGCACAAGCTCTTGAGCTTCCATGAATTCTGAGATGGCCTGTCGCACCTCCACTTCGATCTGCAATCTGAGAGCCTCGCGATCAATCCTGGCTTGTTCCAATTGGGATCGCGCTTGGCGGACTCTTCCGTTGCGACGCATGCCATCGAAAATGTCCCAACTGGCTTCCACGCCGATCGTCCACCCTTCGGGCCCTGCGTCGAAATCGTCGGAGAACACGCTTTTGCGTTTAGCGTAGGAGCCAACCAGATCCAGCGTCGGACGGTAGTCAGCGGTCGCTATTTTCAAGCCTGCCTTCCGAGCTTCTTCAAGCACCTGTAAACGCTCGATTTCAGATCGATTGTTCAGAGCGTATTCGAGGCTTTGGAAAAGCTCGAATTCTACCGGATCGTATACGAGGCTGCCTTCGAACTCCGGCACTTTGGCCAGATTTTCGGCGTCGCGTCGGTAGTTCGTGTAGCCCATGCTTTGGCGCAATTGATCTATGGCTACACGAAAATTGCTGCGACGACGTATCAAAGCGGGTTGAGCATTGGCTACGAGAACTTCGGCTCTTAGTACTTCAAATTCGGATACGGTTCCCGCTTCAAGGCGATTTTCAGCGTCTTGCAGGCTTTCCTGCAAAAGAGCGATGTTCTGTTCCTCGACTTCAATCTGTTCGCGAGCCAAGAGAACGCCGTAGTAACGCGTTTTCACCTCTAGCACGGCATCCATGATGGTCGATGCCAAGAAAAGACGAGCCGACTCGCGTGTCAGATCCTGGGCCTGGATAGCCGCGCGAATGCCGCCTCCTTTGTAGAGAGCCTGACGCGCGTCGACGCTTATCCGCCAGTCCTCGGTATTTGGGCTGAAGATTCCGCCGACTGTATCGCTCAAGCCTTCGTCAAGCCGATCGTAGTTGGCGTTTAAGGACAAGCTCGGCCTTGTCTGAGCCTTCACTTCAACGATCAGACCTTCTTGTTCCTCGATGAACTCGATGGCTCTTCGAATTTCAAAGTTGTTCTCCAAGGCGAAGTTCAAGGTCGTTTGCAGATCCAGACGATCGGGCACTTCGGGAGGCAAGTCCTGAGCAGAGCTGAAAACTGACGATAGAACTGCCAGCAAGAGAACTGTGAAGGCTTTTGAACGATTTAAATATTCTTTCATACTGCAGCCTCCGTATCCGCGTGTTTGTGATCTTTGGCCAAGAGCATGTAGATCGAAGGAACGACAAACAGGGTGAAAAGGGTTCCAATCGCCATGCCGCCAACTAAAACGAGGCCAATGGAGTTTCTGGCTGCCGCTCCTGCTCCGGTTACGAAAACGAGCATCATGTGGCCGAATACGGTTGCGGCGGTGGTCATTAGGACAGGTCGAAGGCGGGTGGCGGCTGCCTCGCTGGCTGCTTTCAGCTTGCTTAGTCCTCGTCGCTGTAACACATTAGCGAATTCGACGATGAGTATGCTGTTTTTGGTGACGAGCCCTATGAGCGTAATCATTCCGACTTGGGAATAAATATTCCAGGATGTAGTCCAGCCCCAGCTCCAATGCGGCGTCCAAGGATCTCCCGGAGCTCGCAGTCCGGTGAAAAGCAAAGCGCCAAACATGCCAAGCGGTACGGATCCGATGAGAATGATAAATGGATCGCGGAATGAATTGAATTGAGCCGCCAGTACTAGAAAAACCAATACGAGGGCAAGAATCAGAGAGGGAAGGAAGCGGCTTCCCTCTTTGCGAAGCTGGCGCGATTCGCCTGCGTAGTCTATCGCGTAGCCGGTCGGCAGGATTTTGGCAGCTTCATCTTCCAAGGCTTTAAGGGCCGCGTCCAGTGGAGCCGTTGGGATGCCGGAAATCTTAACCGAGTTCAATTGATTGAAACGGTTGAGGCTGCGCGGCTTCACTGAATGCTCTATTGTGGCGAAACTGGATAGCGGTACGAGGTTGCCTGCTGGCCCACGCACATAAATGTTTACGAGATCTTCTGGAGCCAGTCTGCCCGAACGCTTTACTTGTGGAATGACCTTGTAGCTACGACCGTCAATCGAGAAGCGGTTTACATAGTTGCCGCCAAGCAGAACGCCTAGGTCGTTGCCAACATCGGCCAAGTTCAAGCCAAGAGCTGCCACTTTGTCCCGATCGAAAACGATTTCCGATTGCGGTTCGTCGATTTTAACATCGATATCTGGCGGGAAGGCGAAGAGCCCGCTCCCAGCCACGTTCCAGGCGATTTGCTGGGCGAGAGAAGCCACTTGCTCTGTATCCGCTGTTGAGGATACGATAAATTCTACTGGGAAATTGCTTCCGCCTGGCAGGGCGGCTGGCAGAACAGGGAAGAGCTGGATGCCAGGAATCGACATAAGGGCAGGCATGATGCTTTGACGAATATCGATGATGTGTCGCTCCCGCTTATCCCAGGGCTCCACGATCATGCCTCCAAACCCGCTGGTCGGAAAAGTGATCTGAAACGAGTAGTCGTATTCGGGAGTTGAAGCAAAGACGTCCTGGACTTGTTCAGTGAAGAAGGAGCTTTGTTCGATGGTCGAATTGGAAGGCGTATTCACGATGCTGAATACAACGCCTTGGTCCTCGGTTGGAGCCAACTCGGTTGACATGGAGGAGAAAATGAAAAGCGGCAGTATCAATAAAGTAATGACGATCCAAACAGTATATACAGCGGGGCGAACTTGGAGACTCCCCTCGATAATGCGATGGTAGCGATTCCTCAATCGATCGAAAAGACGGTTAGTGAAGCCGCACAGCCCCTTTTCCTCGCTCTTGGCGCTAAGGACTTTCGAGGACATCATGGGCGATAGCGTCAGGGCGACGATGCTGGAAATGATTACAGCTCCTGCAAGGGTGATGGTAAATTCTCTGAAGAGCGAGCCAGTCAAGCCGCCTTGAAAAGCGATGGGAGCGTAAACGGCGGCTAGCGTTATGGTTGTCGCGATGATGGGTCCCACTAGTTCTCGAGCCCCCAGCAAAGCGGCATCGAATGGCTTGTAACCCTCCCGCAAGTGACGCTCCACGTTTTCGACGACAACAATCGCGTCATCCACCACCAGGCCAACGGCCAAGACGATTGCCAGCAAGGTCAGCAGATTGATGCTGAAGCCAGCCATCTGCATGAGAAAAACGGCTCCAATGAGCGATACAGGAATGGCCACGACGGGAACCAAAACGGATCGAAACGAGCCGAGAAACAGGAAGATGACGACGACGACGATGAGAAGCGTTTCCGATAACGTTGTAACGACTTCCTTTAGAGCGCTGTCGATGTATTCAGTAGCGTCATACGCGATGCCTCCGGAAAAGCCGACGGGAAAGCGCTTCTGCAAAGCATCCATTTCTTCGCGGACCAGTCCGACTACTTCAAGCGAATTGGCGGAAGGCATAATCCAGATGCCCATGAAGACCGCTTTTTCGCCTCCGAAGCGAACGTCCGCATCGTAATCCTCGGCTCCCAAGACGATATCCGCCACGTCTCGCAGGCGAACGATGTTGTCGGCGTCCTCCCTCAGTACAAGATCGCGAAATTCTTCAACCGATGTTAGGTTCGTGTTGGAACTCAGGTTGACTTGTTGCAAGTTTCCCTTGGTTCTGCCCACCGCCGAAAGGGTGTTATTAGCCGCGAGGGCCGCTCGAATTTCCGTAGCGCTGATATTGAAGGCAGCCAGTTTTTCCGGCTTGAGCCAGGCTCGTATGGCAAAGTTGCGAGCGCCGAGGATGTCTGCGCGCTGGACTCCCGCGACAGCAGTCAAGGCTGGCTGGACGACGCGCGTTAGGTAATCGGTGACCTCATTTCGTTCCAACTGATCGGATTGAAATCGCAGATACATGGAGGCGAATTGCGTATCTGCCGTTTCAATATTGATGATCGGGACTTCTGCTTCGGGCGGAAGATCGCCGCGCACTTGATCAACTTTTGACGATATTTCCGCCAGAGCTTTGGTAGCATCGACATTCAGTTTCAAGCGAGCTGTTATTTGCGAGAGACCTTGGGTGCTGGTTGACTCCAAATAATCGATACCGTCTGCGGCTGCGATTGCTCGTTCCAGAGGACTGGTGATAAAGCCACGCACCAGATCCGCGTCCGCTCCAATATAGGGAGTCGATATCCTGACCAAGGCGTTTTCGCTTTGAGGAAACTGTCGTACGGTGAAGCCTCCGGAGCCTTGCGTAGCGGTGAAGATGGCTTGCCCGCCAGCTATGACGATGACGAGGTTCACCACAATGGCGAGGACCGGTCTTTTGACGAAGAGATCGGTAAAGGCGCTGGATTTATCGCTCATGGGCTAATCTTGGTATTTGGCCTGAAAAGCGACTAGGCGTCTTCAGGTTGCGGATTCATCGACACTTCGAAAGCCTTGGAGTTGTCGACTGCCACCGAGCGACCATTGCTTAATTTGAATACGCCTGAAGTGACAACCTCCTCTCCGGCTTGAACCCCCTCAAGAATCGCAACGAAATCGCCGATCGTTCTGCCAAGCGTGACGAAGCGCTGTTCAACCACACTTTGTTCGTCTTGGTTTTTCACTACGAAAATGGTGTTGCCGTAGGCTTGATAGTAAACGGATGTGGAAGGAACGGCCACGACGGCGCTAGGCTCTGGCTGCACGACTTCAACATTGGCAAACATGCCAGGACGGAGAAGGCCTCCTTCGTTTTCAAGGACGGCTCTTACACGAAACATGCGATTCGTTTCGTCCAGATCCGGATCGATGGCTTCAATCTTTCCTTCGAATTCGAGATCTGGATACGTATCTACGTCGAGCCGAGCCTTGTAGCCATCGGCTACTTTGCTTACTTGTTGCTGTGGCAGGGAGAAGTCCACGTAAATGGGGTCCATCGATTGAAGAGAGACTACGGCGGTGCCCGGATTCAGGTACTCGCCTACATCGACTTGCCTGATGCCGAGTCGACCGGCGAAAGGAGCCGTTATCACTTTCTTCTCTAGATTAGCGGTGATGCGGAGCATTTCCGCTTCGGCTTCGCTAGCTTGAGCCACGACAGTATCTAATTCCGATTGAGAGATGGCGCGGCTTTGTCTCAGATCCTGAGCGCGCTTTAAATTCAGTCGAGCCAGATTCAGGGTGGCTTTGGCGGAGGCCAGCTCGGCTTCTTCCGCAGAGGTATCGAGCTCGAACAGGAGGTCGCCTTTCTCAACGTTTTGACCGGACTCGAAATGAATTACCGAAATCGTCCCAGGTACCTCGGCAGAGATGATAGCTCCTTGAGATGCTCTCAATGTACCTACGGCAGAGACGCTCTCCTCCCAAACCATCTCCGTTGCTACGTAAGAGGTTACGATTTCCGGTGGGAAAGCGAAGGGCGGCGGTGGTTCAAACTGCTTCTTTTTCACCATAAAGACGCCCATGACGACGACGCCCAGGATGACGAATACCATCAGGAACGCTCTTAATAGTTTGGAAGCGAATAGTTTTCCAAGTTTCATCGTTGCTCTTACCTCCTTGCGTAATGATTTCCCGGATGTCAAACGACTCGAACTGGCTGGAAAAAGCAACCTTGGAATGGATTTGGATCGGTCTTTAACAATATATGTCTCAAATAGCGGCGCATTTCTTTAAGCTGTTCTGCATCACAGGAGTACGTCAGCTAATAGCTTGCCAGATTCATTCGTTTTTCGCGGCTTGAATCTGCAAATCCTGATGAATGCTGCCGCGCTTCCACCGTTTCGCTTGGTCTTAGCGTAGATCTCGGCAAAGCGATATGGGCATCATCAATTAATGAATGCAATTCGTCGATCTACAAATCCAGAAGATCGGAGAGCGAGACATTGAAGGCCTTGGCGATTTTGTAGAGGTTGGCCAGAGTGATATTTTTTGTCTCCCCTTTTTCGATACGCTGGTATTGTCGCAACGAAAGTTCGAATTGCTGCATGTCCTCTTGCGTCAGGTTCCTTTCGGATCTAAGCTGAATGATGCGGCGGCGCAGCTTTGCCGAGTATCGATTGAACGCGTTGTAGTGAACACTGTGTTCGCTGATGCCTCGGGGATTCGACTGAGGCTCTTTGAATTTGTAGGCCACGCGACATATATGGCATGTTTGGGCTTTACTCACTACGACATGTATGGCACATTCGTTTCCGTTTACTGCTCGAGCCCTATCGTCCAAACCTTTATGAAGCCTGAATCCTTGACTGAAAAAAGTCCTGGAAAAGAGACATTTTCCCATGCGACCCGCGCTTCCGATCGGGCAGAACTGGATTCTTGTAGGGACGAAATGCTTACGCGTATCTCCCATCTGGAAAGAAAGGTAGAGGAAGGCGTAGAGCTGCTTCACTTGTGGAAAAATGAAGCTCATGCTTATCGTCTTTTACTGGAGCGAGTCATCGATGGGAACTGCTCGCTCGAGGATGCCAGGAAGGCCGTCTCGAAAAACGCTTCGATTCAGGATGCTCTATCCTAATGGAAAAGCGAAAGCGCGACTTCGGTTGTTGAATCTTGGATGAGCCGAATTGTCAGCGATGGCCGAATACAAGTCTTATTCAAGTTTAGCCAGCCATGACAATTTACTGTCTAAGTCGGTATGCCCTTCTGGCTTTGTTAGTTTGAAAGGGATCAGCTCTTGCCGAATACAAACGGCAGAATCAAGGTGGAGGCGACAGGTTTACCGTCTTTTTGGGCGGGTCTGAATTTCCATTTCTCAGCCGCCTCAATAGCGGGGCCGTCCAGTTCGGCGTGAGAGCTCTCCTTAGCGGAAGCGGTCACGACGTTTCCTTTTTCGTCAAGCTCGAGCAAAACTCGTACGTACCCATTTATATGTGACAAATTGGTCGGTAATTTTGGGGATTTCTTTTGGATAGGCTTTGGATTCTTGTCGGCTTGCTGCTGCGCTACCAATAGACCACCTCGCGAACGAAATGGTACAGCCAGTTTGGAAGCCACGGGGCGACCATTTTTCGTCGCTGGCTTATACTTCCATTGGCTGACGGCCTTTGAGGCCAGACGAGACATTTCCTTGCTGCTCGATTTTAAAGTGTCGGCTTGAGCTACGTAGCCATATTCGTCTATGTAGAGCAATAGCCAGGCTTCGCCTTGGGCTCTTTCAAGAGCTACTGGCAGAACGGGTTCGTGTTTGGCTACCAGTTTGGGCTCTGTATCCACTTTGTTAAGAGCTAGCGCTTTTTTCACGGTCTTTTGTCTGGTTCCTGGATTCGGAACGAAATTAAAGGGAACGAGAACTTTGGATGGGACTGCCTCGCCCTGTTCCATGGCAGGAGAGAATTTCCACTTTTCAAGAGCCAGGCGCGTTGGCCCCACAAGTTCCTTATGAGTCGTCTCTTTTAGGGCTATGTTCTTAATATGGCCTTCGGAATCGAGATTTACTCTGAAGCTAAGACTGCCATTAATGTTCGCGTATCTGTCATCCATTTTTGGCGACACACGCTTGTAGGCGCGCGGAGTTTGGGTGAAGTCGTCGCGTTTGCTGCTCAGAGAAACAGTACCGGGATTGAATTCGAATGGTTGAATAATCGTTGAAGAAATGGATTCTCCCTTGCGTTTGGCTGGTTCGAATTTCCAATGGACGATCGCATCGAGGCAAGCCTGAGCTAAAACTTCGTTAGTGGCGTCGACCAACCGAGCGCTGGTTACCTGACCAAATCGGTTGATTTTGGCTTCGATTTTGACTGATCCGGTTTCGTTCCCTTTTGACTGATAGAGCTTGGGCGAGACGGTGTATTTAGGTCTGGCTGGGATGGTATTGGCGGAACAGAGCGAGGGGGTACATAGTAGGAGAATCTGGACTATTCCGAGAGCAATCGAAAGTGATAGACCTTGTTTCATGGGACTGAAATCTCCTTGGGTGCTAGGTTTACGGTGAAATACCCTATAATATCGGCGCAACCCCCAGATCCTTTATAGGCGGCTTCACTTAACGGCTCTTTGATAAATAAAGCGTCAAAAATTGATTGTATCCAAAGGATAGTTACACGAAAAGCAGTGGTATATAATTGCTCTAACCGAGCCTCGGTTTCTCTTCAGGCGTGGCCCAGTCTAGTCTCCAGTCTATTTCTATTTGCTGGGAAGATTCCAGTGCATTTCGGATTTCAGCATGTAGTGATCGTCAGTCCTTCTTTTTAGCATGCCCTTAGTAACGCCGTAGCCAGTGATGCCCTTCCATTTTCCAGTGCCGCCAATAAATTCATAAGATCCTGGAGGGTTGCTGTACCACCATTCATGATACAGCCAGACAATATCCCCGTCAGGGTCGGTATCTTCCAGAAGCATGGCGTCTCCATTGCTGCCGCCTTTGGAGCCGGGAGCTGGCTTGTAGGTGGTTCCTCTGTCGTAGCAAGTAGCGAAGTTTCTCGGGCTCAGCGCGTTTTTATCGTCACTCAAAAGAACCCCAGATTGGCTGCTAACAAGAAGCGTAACGCCATTTTTAAGCTCCTTTGAAAAATCGTAGATGTGTGGTCCGTGAAAGCTTAGACCGCTGTCATGAAATTGGTAGTCTTCCGGTTTGTTGCGTCCAGCGGCTGGTGGAAGATTCGCCAGTTCCCAATCAAAGGAGTATTCCGGTTGGGTGAAGCTGTCCAAACGGTTCACTTTGTTTTTCGCAAGGACGCCTGAACCCGCTATTCCCTTCCATTTCCCGGTCCCCGCTTTTATCGAGATCTCGCTGGTCCCATCTTCTTTTTTCCAAAAAGCGCTCCAAGTGAGGTCTCCATCTTTATCGATTGTCTCGCTCAGAGATACCTCGGCGATGATCAGATTGTCCTTGTCTCGAAGAACGGAACCTTGAGCGAAGAAGGTGGCTTTGTGCCAGGGACTCGTTTCGTCATCGCTGAAGACTGTACCTTTTTGGTGAAAGGCGATGAGCGTCTTTCCGTCCTTGAATTTCTTGGCGCGACGTTCTTCTTGCGGTTCAAGAAAAAGATAGCCTGCGTCCTTCCCTGCGCCGTTGCATTGTTGATACGAGGCTATCGAGAGTGCTGCCGTGAGATAGAGTAGGGATCGTATCCTGATTTTGAATAAAATTTTCTTCATTCTGCTGGGAGCTACTGTTTGAGGTAATTCGAGGGGACAAGAAATTGGAAATCCGTAGCCAAGGCGATTCCGCGAATTCCTTGCGGTCTGTGTCGACCTTCGGGAAATTCTTCATGCCACGTTCCTTCGCCAATCAGACCTTCGAACTTCCCTGTTCCTTTCTTGACTATCCATTTGGGGGGAGAGGGGGCAATGCGCTCTCCCCAAAGCCAAAGATGATCTCCATCGTGGTCCGAAGTTTGTATCATGAAAAACTCGCGAACGACATTCTCCGCGCTGAAAGCATCGCCTTTATTCTTTGGCTTGTAGAGAGCTAAACGCAGGCCGGTAAAATCACGATTGTGGAAGATGCTGAATGGATTTTCCGAAAGGTAAACGCCGTAGATCGAATCCTGTTCGAAAGCGTATCCTCCAGGTATGTCGTCTTTGGACTGATTCAATCCAGGTTGTTTTCTATAGAAGGTGACTCCCCTTTCATCGATGCGAGGCGTTGTCGTGTCGCGATCCATCGCATTTCCGCCAAGTCCGACGGGTGGCGTATCAATCCAGTAAATACTATTATCTTCCGGGCTTGGCGCGTAATAGAATTCTTCCGCGTTCGGGTAGTCGTATCCTTCTGGTTTTTCGGGGAGGGGCCAGAGTGACTGCGGTTGGAGCTTGGGCCAAAACCAGTGCCACATCCCTTCCGCGTTCTCCCCTTGTCGTTTTCCTGTCGTGGCTACTATCCACTGCATAGGAAGGCCTGGCGGATTGAATTCCCCGAGCATCCAGATCTGGTTCCCTTCCTCGTCATTGCCTTGAGAAAGGGAGTATTGGTAGAGTATATTTCCCTTGTTGTATCGCTGTCCGTCGTGTTGCGGCTTATACAATACTGCCGTTACCCCGTAGAATGTTCTGTCATGAAGCAGGCTTTCGGGATCGTTGAAGACGTAGTAGCCTTCGTAGGAATGTCTGTTGTAGGAGTGTCCGTCAGGCAGAGGCGTATCCACTCGCATATCCGGTAGTTCTCTAACAAATACATGTCCTTTATCGACATTTTCCTTGTGGGGGAAGGATGGGCTTTCCTTTGGCGTTTGGGCAGCTAATGATATGGCGAAGCAAGGCAAGAGCAGGATTTTAATGGGACTTCTTGATAGGAAAGAATGCATGATGAGGCTCTGAGGTTTTCGAGAATTCAAAGTTAGTGAAAACTAATCAGAGTCTTAATGCAAATCGTTCTGTTCGGAGCGTTTTAGACATAACGCTATAAATTCTTGCCATCGTGGCGGAATCCTTGATCTTGAACTTCCTGTCTGTTCTCCTTCTCTTTTCCTGAAATCCCCTTGTAATCACTTAGGAATCTATACTCATGCAAGAAGCTCCTCTGCCTCCAAACGAAGCCGAACGGCTTAAGGCTTTATACAAATACAAAATTCTGGATACAGATCCTGAAGATGTCTTCGATGACATTGTGAAATTGGCGTCTTACATATGCGAGACGCCCATTGCCCTCATTAGCCTCGTGGATTCTGAACGCCAGTGGTTCAAGGCGAAGCTTGGACTAGGCGCGTCGCAAACGGATCGTAACGTCGCCTTTTGCGCTCATGCCATTCGGGATGACGGCATTCTTGAGGTTGAAAACGCCCTTGAAGACGAGCGCTTTGCCGATAATCCGCTTGTTACAGGAGACCCGAATATAAGATTTTATGCGGGGGCTCCTTTGATCACCAATGATGGGTTTAAATTGGGAACGCTTTGCGCGATCGACACCGTTCCAAGGCAACTGAGCGACAAGCAACATGAAGCTCTTGAAGCCTTGTCAAGGCAGGTAAGATCGAACCTTGATTTGAGACTGCGGACAGAAAGATTGAAAGAGCTAAACGATGAGAAGAATCGGTTCTTTTCGATTC
Source organism: Opitutaceae bacterium (assembly GCA_028281165.1). GTDB lineage: Bacteria > Verrucomicrobiota > Verrucomicrobiia > Opitutales > Opitutaceae > JANQRT01. The sequence continues at coordinate 19,598 of JANQKI010000177.1, forward strand.
TGGCCCACGATCTCCGCTCGCCAGTAAAGAATGTCGTGGCTTTGTGTGACTACGTTGAGGAATGTCATGAAGATATGGATGCAGACAACTTGAAAGCTACTATCAGCGATATGAGTGGCATGGCGGAGAAGGTGGACAAGCTGATCCATGACATTCTTTCCTGGGCTCGATTTGATCGTGGCGAAATGAAATGCGATTTGAAAATCCATGATTTGAAGACGACGATCGATTCCGTAAGCAGCCTGATCTCGGACTTGGCTCGACAAAAGAATATCGATTTCGCTTTCGAATGCCCTGAAGATATTTCGGTAGTCGCTGATTCCACCATGCTGCATTCGATCGTGCAGAATCTCGTGGCTAATGCTATAAAGTTTACCAAACCAGATGGAACGGTTTCCGTTCTCTGCCAATCCGGAAATGGATGGACGTGTATTGATGTCAAAGATACAGGAGTAGGGATCTCAGCTGAGGCGATTGATCAGATCTTTTCTGTGGGTTCTTTCTTTACTACGGAAGGAACGTCAGGCGAACAAGGCTCTGGCCTTGGGCTCTCCCTTTGCAAGGAATTCGCTGAAAAGATGGGTGGGTCGCTGTCGATCGATTCCGAGTCGGGTATTGGCACTACGGTCTCGGTTCGATTGCCTGCTAGTCGGCCCGAAGAATGAACTCACAATATTAATTTAACCAAAAAGTTAATTAAATGTTTGACAGTCATGGCTTGATTATTAACCAAATGGTTAAATAAATTGCCGTCTTCTAATCGGAAGACGAATACCAGGTAACGAAGAAAGGAATACAGATGTCTGTTGAAACAACGAGTCCCATGCCAAATGTCGTGTCGCGAGAAGAATGGAAGTCAGCTCGGGAAGGTCTCCTTGAAAAAGAAAAAGCAGCGACTAAAGCGAGAGACGCTCTAGCGGCTGAGCGTCGTCGGCTCCCAATGTTTCGCGTAGAAAAGGAATACATTTTAGAAGGTTCCGGAGGCAAAGCGACTATGTTGGATTTGTTCGAAGACCGCCGACAATTAATCATCTATCATTTCATGTTTGGAGCGGATTGGGAAGAAGGCTGCCAAGGTTGTTCCATGCTCGTAGACAACATTGCTCATCCTGCCCATCTTAATGCTCGTGATGCTTCCCTGGCTTTGGTCTCTCGAGCTCCTTTGTCCAAAATAGAGCCTTTCAAGCAGCGAATGGGCTGGACCTTGCCGTGGTATTCATCTTTTGGAACCGACTTCAATGACGATTTTGGCGTTACCACCAGCGAAGGCGAAGTCTTTGGCTTGAGCGTTTTTCTTCGAGATGGACGCGATATCTTCCAGACTTATTTCACTAATAACCGAGGTGTTGAGGCAGTTATGGGAACGTTTGCCTATCTTGATCTGTTGCCCTTCGGGCGGCAGGAAGAGTGGGAGAATTCTCCAGGTGGTTGGCCGCAGACTGCGCCCTACCAATGGTGGCGTCATCACGATCGTTACGAAGAGGCGAATACGGAAAGCTAGATCATGGCTTGGCGGCAAAGTTGTCCATGTCGAAGCTCGCTTTCTTCGCCGCTACCAGAAAAAAGAAATAGCAGTTTGCTTGGGCGTTGCTTCAGTCTGATTGGACTGGCTGCTTCTAGCTTGCTCTTAGTTCTGGTTCCCAAGTGTCCCCTTTGTTTGGCTGGCCATCTGGCTTTGTGGACTGGTATCGGTCTTTCTTATACAGAGGCGAAGTACATGCGTTATCTTTTGATAGTCCTTTTAGTTGGAGCGATAGGTTTTCTGCTTTTTCAGTTATCCGGCTTTGTTCGCCGAATGTTTTCCCGCTTCGGTTAGAGCCTCGATTTAGGTTCTCTTAACCGTCCTGGTATAGTCACTTAAAAGCTTCTTGCAATATACCGATCGGTATATACGTTCACTTGTTAGCTCTATGAAGAAGGACAAGGGTACGCGCTTAAGGCTTTTGGAGGCTGCGCTCGAGCAAATTTGGAAGTCGAGCTACAGCAGCGTTGGCATTGTTCAGATTTGCAACGAGGCCCAAACCACAAAGGGGAGTTTCTATCATTTCTTTAAGTCCAAGTCCGATCTAGCCATTGCGGCCTTAGACGAGCATTGGAATCAGACGAGATCGGAATTTGATCGAGCTTTTGCTCCTGGCCGTGCTCCTGTAGAGCAAATCGCCGCTTTTTGCCAACAGACGATTAGGTCACAACACGTACATAGGCAAGAGGATGGATGTGTGTTGGGATGTCCCTTCTTCACTACGGGGATGGAGAGTACCGCTCTCGAAGAGTCAGTGCAAAAGGCGGTTGATCGAATTGTGGAAAACGAGACGGCCTACTTTACGCGGCTAGCTAGAGAAATTGGCGGTTCTCGATTCCCCGATGAATTGGCGGCGGCAGACGGAGGAAAAACCATGTTTGCTTTCGTGCAGGGCGTGCTCGCTATGGCTCGGGTTCAGGATGACGTTGGCTTGATCGAGCGCGTTCTTCAGCCCGGATTGATGCGATTGGCCTGGCTCTAAAAAATTTTATGCAATCACTATACCGATCGGTATGTTTATTCTGGTATAACTAATTTCAAAATGAAAACTCATAAGGAAAAACTCGTTATCGTTGGCTCAGGTCCCGCTGGATGGACGGCAGCCATTTACGCCGCAAGAGCCGACTTGCAGCCGCTTGTCTTTGCTGGTCGAGCTGCCGGAAAGGACTTGCTGCCGGGAGGCCAATTAATGCTTACCACTGAAGTCGAAAACTTTCCTGGCTTCCCAGAGGGTATTGAGGGCCCCGAAATGATGGGACGATTCTTCCGCCAGGCGCTACGCTTCGGCACCCGCGTGGTGACTGAGGAGGGGGTTAAGGATCAAAGCGATTTGGATGCGAATCATGGATTGTATCAGACTTTCCAAAACGTTCAGTCGATTGATCTTTCTTTTCGTCCGTATAAGATTGTTGGCGACAATGGATTCACCGTTTACGCGGAAACGGTTGTGATCGCGACAGGAGCCAAGGCCAATTGGCTGGGTCTTGAAAATGAGTTACGGCTAGCTCAGTCGGGTGGAGGAGTATCGGCTTGCGCGGTCTGCGATGGGGCTTTGCCTATTTTTCGCGACCAGGAGGTAGGCGTTGTCGGTGGTGGCGACTCCGCAATCGAGGAGGCAAGCTACCTGGCAAAGTTCGCTAGCAAGGTTCATATTTTCGTAAGGAAAGATCGTTTCCGCGCCAGCAAAGCCATGCAATCTCGCGTGTTAGGAAATTCCAAATACGAAATTCACTGGAATACCGAAGTGGTAGACGTCTTGGGCGATTCGGCTGTAACAGGTGTTACTCTTAGGCGTAACGATCTAGACGACGGCGATCCGGGGCAAATCGAACACCTGCCTCTGCGGGGTCTTTTCATCGCGATCGGACACACGCCTAACACGGGGTTTCTCGGAGGTCAGCTTGCTTCAGACGAGCAAGGTTATCTCCAGCTTCCGAATCCTGGTTTTACGGCTACTGAAACTGAAGGCGTCTACGCTGCCGGCGACGTGGCGGATCCTTACTATCGTCAAGCGATTACCGCAGCGGGAATGGGAGCCAAGGCTGCTATCGAGGCTGAACGATTCTTAGCCGAAGTCGCCTAATCCAAATTTTCAATACATAAACATTAAACAGAAAATATCGAAATGAGTGATACAACATATATATCTAACTCGCTGACAGCTAAGCTTGAGGCGCAAAAGGCTGGTTTTCTAGAGCAGGCTCCTGGCGAGGTCGTTGCGGTCATGGAAAAGACAGCCGAAGAACTTGAACAATCCCGTCTTGCCGACGGAAGCTTGAAGGTGGGGGATCGAGCTCCCGACTTCGAATTGCCGAACGCTAAAGGGGGCAGCGTCAGCCTCAGTGAAAAGCTTAAGGACGGTCCGGTTGTCTTGAATTTCTATCGCGGCGATTGGTGCCCTTACTGCAACCTTGAGCTTAGAGCTTTCCAGGCTGCATTGCCTGAATTCGAAGCCAAGGGCGCATCGCTGGTCGCGATCTCGCCGCAGACGCCCGACAGTTCGTTGACTACTGTCGAAAAACGCGACTTGGCGTACGACGTGTTGAGCGATGTCGGGAACAAAGTGTCACGCGATTATGGACTGGTATTCGCCCTAGCTGAAGAACTGCGTCCGATATATCAGCAGTTCGGAATCGATATCCCTGCCTATAATGGGGATGGAACTTTCGAACTCCCTGTTCCCGCTACCTATGTAGTTGGTCAAGACGGAAAGATAGCGTATGCTTTCGTGAATACGGACTATACCAAAAGAGCTGAACCAAGCGAGGTTCTGCAGGCGATAGGCTAAGCGGGTCACATAGGAATGATCTCTAAAGTAATTGAAAAAGAAAGGAATAAAATGAACACGAACATCGTACATATCAATGGAGTGGACGAGTTTGAAACGGTCGCTCTGAATTCCGACCGTCCGATTGCAGTCGACTTCTGGGCCGAGTGGTGCGGACCTTGCAAGGCCCTTGGCCCTACACTTGAGGCTGTCGCTGACGAAGTTAGCGACCGGGCAAGCATCGCCAAGGTGAACGTAGACGAACCGGGCAATAGCGAGCTAGCGGCTCGCTATGGTATCAGCTCAATACCTACGATCCTTTATTTCAAGGAAGGGGAGTTGAAAGACACTTCGGTCGGCCTTCTGCCGAAGGATGCTATCGTAGACCGGCTGAATTCCCTGAACTAGAAGTCTGCGTATCCAATTGCCAAAGCCAGTCCATTCGGGCTGGCTTTTTCATTCTAGTGTTCTGTTAGCTAAGTTCTTATCTAGAACTGCAACCGAGCAAACGCGTCCAGAGGCCGCGTTCCACCTTTCACTTATCAAGAAAATGGTGGCGCGCGGCCTCCGGACGCGCGTTTTCGTAAAACTGAGTATTGATATGAACTAACCTAACAGAACACTAGTTCCAGGAAACTTCAGCTGGCTCTTGCGCTGGGGAGGAAATACGATTGCTTGGCGAAGGCGCAACTAGGGTAGGAGCAATATCGTATCCATTTTCAGGAATTTTATCTGTTTCTCCTTCAACTAGACTTTGCAATGATAGAGCGATCTCGGCAATTAGTTGAGCTTGCTTGTTCAAATCTTTTGAAGCGGCAGCGGCTTCTTCCGCGCCTGAAGCGTTCGTTTGCGTGACTTCGCTTATGGAGAAAATAGCGTTATTGATTTGGGAGAGACCGTGGTTCTGTTGCTCTGACGAGCTGGCGATTTGTCTCACATGGTCTTCTACCTTAGCAGTGCTTTCATCGAGGCTTTTGAAGCCTTCTCCAGTCGATTCAGCCGCCTGGACGCTGATTTGAATTTTCTCTATATTGGAATCGATCAGTGTAGCTGTGCTTCTCGCGGCTTCTGCAGCGCGGCCCGCGAGGTTTCGTACTTCATCTGCAACTACGGCGAATCCTGATCCTGCTTCGCCTGCCCTGGCCGCTTCTACGGCTGCATTTAGGGCCAGAATGTTTGTCTGAAAGGCGATTTCGTCAATGGTCTTTACGATCTTCTGAGTCTCCTCGCTGGCTTTGGCGACTCCGGCCATGGAATGGGTTAGCTCTTCCACGACTTTATTCATTTGTCGTACCGATTCCGTCGATTTGGAGACGTGTTCGATAGCGTGGTTTACCGAGCTTTTGTTCTGCTCCGTCATAGAGGAAAGCTCTTCTGCCGAAGAGGACGTCTCTTCGACGCTTGCCGCTTGACGAGAAGCTCCATCCGCTACGCTTTGACTGCTACTGTCCACGACTGATGCGGATTGTCGCGCTTTATTTGATACACCCAATAGATCCTGAGAGAGTATCTTGAGGGGCCTCGAAATGCTACGAGCCAAAAACCAAGCGCCAACGAACGTTCCGATAATCGCGATTAGAGAAACGATTATCAGTTCGAGGCGCGCCATTTTCACAATAGCTAACGACTCGTTTTCCGCTATGCGAACCAAGGCGCTCCAACCGAGACCCTTGTAGCCAAGCGCGCCTTGAGAATGAGCGTATCCAGAAGATTGGCGAATTTGCTTTCGGGCATGGACGGAACTAATCGATCCTGATTGTCCTGCAATGGCTCTTTGAGCTGAAGCGACACCCTTTTCCGCCAGGTTCAACTTGAGCAAAACATTCATGTCTTCGTTTGCCTTGTTGATGCCATTATTGGTGTAAGGATCGAGATCGGCGATTACGCGTCCTTCCTTGTCTAGCAGGGTGATTTCGGTTGTCTTGAAACCTGTGCTTGCGAGGGCATCGTAGTATTGCTCCGCCAGATTGTTAATCATCTTGAAGGAGACTAGATTTGACCAAATCGCAATGGTTTCTCCGTTTGAGTCCTTCACTGGAGCGGAAAAAGTTACAGCTAGGCCATTGCTTCCTGTTAGTCGCCTAACAATGTCGTTAACGTGGACATCCTCTACTACAGTACCGTCAGCTCCTTCTCCTTTGAGAAAATTGCCAGCAAGCGAGTCGGCAAACCATGGATACGATTTGAAATTCTTATCGTATACCCATGAGACGTCTTGCGCGTTTCCTTTGGCATCTCTGTTGCTGACTCCTATGGGCTTTCCCTCAAGGTCCACTACGATCATCAGACTGTAGATGTCATAGAGATCCATGTAGCGATTCGCGGCTCTTACGATGCTATTGCTTTTCTCGTCCTGGTTGTACCATTGACTTCTGTCGAGAAGGGCTTCGTTTGCCGCAAAGGCTTGTACGTCTCCATAGCGTTCGAAGAGATTGCGCTCCACAATGTCGATGAATTGATTGGCGTAGTTGCCAATGGCATCGTTTAACTGCTTCTTGGTTCTATTCGAATTCCATTCGATAATGATACCAAGGATAGCTATGGGAGCGAATGCGATGAGGAAACAAAATGCCTTAATTTTGGCGCTCAATCCAAAACGATTTAGTTGCATGGTATTGAAAAACGGTGAGAACCGGCTGGTTTTCACTCATTTCCTCTAGCTTAAAAGCTCTTTAGCAAGCGATTGACAATAAGCGTCTTATGCAGGTGTTTTGGATAATTTTTCTAGTGTGAAATGCTCTTTCCGGATTGGAGAATCCCCTATGTTTTCGTTTGACGTTCTCGTGATTATTTCAGGCCGAGATAGATCGATTTAGACTGATTCGAGAGTTTCGGCATAATGAAAAAGCTGACTTGGTTAAAGTCAGCTCGTTTGTTGTTCTAAAAACTAAATTCTGAATACAGAATTATTTGCTTCCTCGGAATTGAACTTCCTTTTGGAGCTTTGGCCAATTCGCGTCTCCCTCTGATATGAAGCTGGCGATGTCTGCCTTAAATGTATCGATTTGAGGAGTACCGGCTAGAAGGAAAAGCCGATCCGCTTCAATGACGAAGCAAGCTGGATTGGAGATTTCCGCTCTTCCGCTCCGAATCGAGACGGCGCAGCGTCCTCCATAGGCGGGAACGTACCTTGAGGGATTTGCTAGAAACAGTTTCTTGTTGTCTTCGCTGGAGAATTTCCAGACGGTATCCATCCATTCGGCTGTATACATATCGTTTCCTTTGGTCGCCTTCATTTCCGTAAAATAGGCAACGGCGTCGTATCCATTAAGTACGACATTGGTTTTCCTGTTCTTGTCGATTTTAAGCTCTTGATGGCTATGATAGGCCGCCTGAGACAAGCTGCTTGCTGAAAAAGCAAGAAAGATGGACGACATTAGAATTTTGAGGCATTTAAGTGTAGAATGTTTCATTGTGAACGAGGTTCGTACTGAAATAGAAATTACAATTGAAGGTTCTTATTGACAGTCGCTTCATGGACTTGCAGGGGGTAACGGTTTGCTGTCGCTATTGATTTTAAAGATTGGAAGAAAAATGATTTTTTTCCTCCTGACATTTAAAAAAAGCCCGGATTTACCTCATAGACTACATGGAAAGGGCAATTGAGACTAGCGCCTTTCCTCTCCGTCCTTTGTTGTGTTCGGGCCCGGCTCCATTGGTGGCTCTTGCGGCCTTCCTCTCAGAGTTTTTCGAGAGGCTTTGTCTACTAGCGAAAAGAGTCTATCAATCTCGTTTCTGTTATTGGCAGGCTTATGGCCGCTAATCTTGACAAACTTACAATCAATGAAATCCAAATTTCGATAGAACTCCTGATACAATTCACGATTTTCGAGAGGTTTCCCCCTTTTGCTCTTAAAAGAGCTTTGCTCCAACCGTATTCGCTTCTCTGGCAATCCAACAATATTTTGAGAATCGGTGTAGACTACCAGTTTCTTGATATCCGATTTCCTAGCCTCTTGCAGGGCCCATAAAAGCGTTTCCAGTTCGAGTCGAGTTGAGGAGGTGTTCTCGAAGCGTTTGATTCTTACTTCATCTTCCAGCGCCTCGATAGATTGGCCAAAGCTTGCTACAAAGAGGCTGGCGCCATATCCGATTTTGGATTGCGGGTTTACGCTCCCGTCGATGAAAAGCATCATTTCCATTGTCGCTATATCGTGTCACCGAAATAGCAATACTCGATAGAAAGTAAAACCTTGTAAGAACCCCTTTAAAACTCTCGACTAAAAACTCTTCGCCAACGCTCTCTTCTGAGCTCCATCTTTTCAAAATGGCTATCTTTCTCTTCCTGGAATTCGATAGTCAATCGCCCGCTATCGGCGACGAAGAGCGTTTCCGATGCCGGCTCCATTCTATGAGGTTTGTTGTTTCCTCTCTGAAAATTCAATGATCCTTCTTTGATGAATATTTTTGCGGACGGACGCTTATGCAGTACATATTCGCCCTCGTATTTTGGATACAAGGAGATGTCGAGTTCGATGCGTTCTTCAGGCACGATAAAGGGATCCTTGGCATACTCCTCGTTTTTGATTTTCTGTTGGCGAATCGCTTCTAGGCTTCGATCTTTCTTTTTGCCTGGAATCAGGCTCCCTTTGGGCATCAGGGCTTCTAGGTATGCATTGGAAAAGGCTTTGATATCTCCTTCGTTGAGATCGCTTGTACTTCTAAGGATGCTTTCGTAAAGCATTCCCTTTCGCACGGCCTCCATGGCGTCTTTGATAAGTGGTTTAAATGTGAATACGGCTCCTCTAGCCAAGGCGCGTTTAAAGAAACCAATTTTTTGAGCCTTCATGGCGGCTGGCAGCACCTCTCGAATGACCTTGTCGATCGCGTTTCGAGGCGGCAGATAAATGACCCAATCAAACTTATCAAAACCCGAGTCCACGACTTCCTTGACCGACAGTTCAGCGAATTGCTGGCGCACCTTAGCCTCGTCGAACTCTACTTGCTTAGCTGTCATGTATAAGCTATAGACGGCTCCTTCCAGGGGCAAAGGCGCGACATAGACGATCGATTCAATATCAACCCCTGCTTCCTTGCGAACTTGCTCTTCGGCCTCTTCCCATCCTATTAAAGCTTGGTTTAGGATTGGACCGAAATTCAGTGTGTCCGTCGCTCGCTCGTTTTCTTTGGCGATATCCAGATACTTTTTAACCAGCATAACGGGGTGGGGCTGGTCTAGATTGCCAATAATCACTAGGCCCTTGCCTGCTGGTTCGTCCGTCGTCTCATAAGCGGCTTCGTAGACTTTTTCAGCGAACCTTGCAGCGTAGCGACGCTGGCTACCGCTTTCGGTAAAAATAGTGATCATCTCGCCGAGGGGCACCTCTAGCGTTGGTAGCGAATCGCTATTCGAATCTGCTTGGCCTAAAGCGTTGCAAGTGAATACAACGCTTAAGAAGACGAGTGTGGGAGCGAAGCTGCGCATTCTTGACGCTAATATACACCGTTCGGCCGAAGTAGTTGCATAATTCTCCCCCGAGAGCTTTGAAGTCCTGGAACTTGACAGTTATAAGCTTTTCTCACAAAAGAAATGACCGTCTCAAACGGATGTTTGGACGCTAAGCTTGTTCTTCTCTTGTATTTCTGGTGTAGTTGTTTTTTGGGTATGTCTTCGTTTTTTAGGAGTTTTGTAATCGTTGCCTTGTTTTTCTCCGTCGGCTTTGCCGTTAGACACTTTTTTGGATCTGCTGAAGCTGTAAGAGAAACTTCGCTAGAAGCATCTTCTCCCGCTGTTGGAGAAACGGATTCTGTAAGATCGACTGATAGCAAAGAAACAGCCTCAGAAGCGACACAGGTCCTCGAAACCAAACAATGGTTCCAAGTAGACTATCGTGGAAATTGGGAAGAGCTTTTTAATCTGCTTCTTGGAGTCTCCACGCAGGACAAAGACTTTGGAGGACTGCTTGGGCATCTGAACAGCCTCTCGGCCAGCGATAAGGTCGATCTATTAAAGGCGGCCTTTGTTTTTGAGAACAAGGGACAGATTCGAGACTTCATAAATGTAATGTATACGCAACTGTCGAGATCGGATCCTTCTGCAGCGGTTACTCTTTTCGAGAGCATGTCTATTGCTGATCGCATGGAATACGATCAAATCCTGATCAGAGGTTGGGCGAGAAGCGATGCCATGTCAGCATGGGAATGGTTGCATTCGTTGGATCGTGAAGGTCTCGGTTCCTATTTAGATCGCCGGCGATTGACTAGCCTGTCGAGGTCGATCCTATCCGGTTTGGCTAGGGATTCCGAAAAGGTCATGAATGCCTTGGAGCTTGCTCAATCGGTGGAAGAAATGAAGACGCAAGACATGCTTGTCGGCAGCGTTGTTCGGCAAATGGCTCGCAACGATTTGGATGCGGCTGTTGCTATGATCCAGGAAAGCGCCGATCTGGAATCTGTTATAGTCGAGAGTGTCATCGATGCGTGGGCGCTTAAAAACGCTGACGAAGCGGCTGCTTTTCTGATGAGTTCGCCGGATGTTGCCACGCCTCGTAGCGCTTCAAGTGTATCCAGAAACTTGTTAAGGACCGATAATATAGATGGATTTATGGGACTCTACGATAGCTTTGCATCGCAAGACTTGAAAGAGCCTATGGCGAGCCAGGCGGTGGCTCGCTTCGCTGGCGAAGATTTGGATATAGCTATCGATTGGTTGAATACGATTGATAACGGTTTGACCAAGGCTAGAGCTGGCTTCTCTGCCCTAAGGTCAATGGGATTTACCGACAATATGGACGATCACATGCGATTCATTGAGGAAGGTTTTGTCGGAGGAGGCGCGGGAAAGCGCAATTTGTATGTCTATTCCCTGTCGGAATGGCGCAAGGTGGCTCCAGAAGCGGTTGAGGAATACGTTCGTAATATACCCGACGATGACTACAACATGCGAGAAAAGGTGATAGAGCGTTTGGGGATGGAGGAATCTACGCGAACTCTGCGTGATTAATTATGAAGGCGTTATTCTTATTGGGGATTGTCTCCTTTGTTTTGGGGTATTCGGCGCGACATTTTCTGATCAACGAGCCCGTTTTAGTTGATGCTGACGACGCTTCTTCTTCTGATGTAGCCAATAATTCAAGACAAGTCGCTTCCAATGAATCAAAGAGCAGGTGGTTCGAGAAGGACTATGCTGGAGATTGGAAGTCCTTTTTAGCGACGGCGCAAGAGCTCCCAAAGGAGGACAGTCTTTCAGGTCACTCTCACGCTTTTCTGCAGAAATTATCCGATGCGGAAAAGGTATCCTTCATTCAGACGCTTCTGGAAGAGGATCAACGAAGCGAGATTGCTGAACAGTATCTTCGCATGGCTCTACAGGAATTGGCTATGTCTGATCCGGTTCTCGCGACATCGGTTTTTTCGAGCATGGCGAACTCCGATCAGAAAAAATACCGCCTGGATTTCGTTTTGCATCTGGGCACAAAAGACCCGATCTTTGCGTGGAAGTGGACACAAGAGAATCCGCACCCAGATCGCTCACGAATTTTTTCTGAGCAAATAAATCTGGTTTTCAGGATGTCGCGACAAAAAGACGGGCATGTAGAGATTCTGGATCTGATTAACACATTGCCTGATATTCAAAATCGAGATCGGCTAGCAAATCTTTTTATATCCCAAATGGCACGACAAAGCGTAGATGCTGTCATCTCACTGGCTGAAGAAAGGCCTCAGTTGACAGAGCTTGTTATGACGAAGGCAGTTGGCCAATGGGCCAAAGAGGAACCATCCATAGCGGCTGAACTTCTGCTAGACAATCCAGATTTCGCGACAAGCGAGAGCATTGCCGATGTATCTAGAAATCTTATGATTCAAGATGGAATGGAGGCTTTCGAAAGCTTTTACGCGGCGGTTAAAGAACCTGTGTTGCGGGATCACATGGCTCTCGAGGCTTCTCGTCGACTGGCGATTAGAGATTTGGATACGGCTATTGGTTGGGCCAATGAAATTAAGAACGAGCAGGTAAAGAATAGAGTTGGAATGGGGGTCCTATCCGAGATCGGCTTTCTCGACAATATGGATGATCACCTTCGCTTTATCGAAGAAACCCTCGATGATACGGTCGATGCCCGGCGAAGCACCTATTTGTATTCTCTGACCGAGTGGCAAAAAGTCTATCCTGATCGCGTTCGCGATTACGTCACCGCCATGGAGGATCGTGGCGATGGCGTTAAGCAGGTTCTGGTCGAGCGTTTGAAACTCTGAGAGACCGCCAAACGGACAAGCTTCCTTACCACGGCTCAAAATCTTTCAGTTTTCGCACAGTCATCCCAGAAACTGTCCATTGAGCGCTCTCTCTGAAGCTGAAAAAGGACATTCATCGATGTGAAATCGTTTATATTGGTTTGCGAGATTTGGTCTGGAAATATAGCTTCTTCGTTTTAGCGCCTAAATAAATCAACCCACTTGTCCCATGAAACTATCCCGACGCCATTTTGTTAAGACGACCGCTTCCTCTCTGGTTGCCGCTGGTCCAGTCCTCTCGAGTATTGGAAATGCCTCACAACCGAAAACCAAAAAATTGAAAGTCGCCGTTGTTGGTTGTGGTGGTCGTTCTAATCGAGACATTACGAATTTTGTGAAGGCTTGCGACATGCTCGGCTTGCAAGCGGAGTACGTGGCTTTAGCGGATGCCTACGAAGACATGGTTTTCGACAAGGCCGATAAGTATGAGATCGATCGGAGTCGGTGCATTGTTGGTTTTGACGCTTATCAGAAGGTGGCGGAATCGAACGCCGAATTTGTCATGCTGATCGCTCCGCCGATCTTTCGGCCCTTGCATTTGGAAATGATGGTCGAAGCAGGCAAGCATGTGATGATGCAGAAACCGGTGGCGGTTGACGCTCCTGGCTGTCGCAAAATCATTGAAATCGGAGAGAAAGCGAAGGAGAAAGGCTTGGCCATCCTGGCTGGAACGCAGCGACGCCACACGATCGGGTACATGGAGAACGCGGCGAAAATCAAGGAAGGGGCCATTGGAGAGATTTTGGGAGGTACGGTTTCCTGGAATGGAGTGGTGCCCTGGATATGGGAGAGGCAAGCGGGCTGGAGCGACGCGGATTACCTTGCTCGCAATTGGCTGAATTGGTCGGAGATGTCAGGCGACCATATTGGCGAGCAACACGTGCACAATATTGATGTGGCCAATTGGTATCTCGGTAGAAATCCTGTTTCGGCTGTTGGTTTTGGAGGACGAGCTCGTCGCGAATCGGGCAACAACTTCGATTTCTTTAGTGTGGATCTCGACTATGGCGATGGGGTGCACATTCACAGCCAATGTCGCCAAATTGCAGGTACTTATCCACGGGTTGGCGAGTTCTTCCGAGGCTCCAAGGGTTCGGTGCAAGGTGGAGGAAAACTTACTGGCAAGGATGTGAGCATACCGGAGATTCCTTACATGGATAAAGATGGCAATGTTCAGGAATTGATAAACTGGATACAAAGCGCTCGTAGTGGGAATCCAATCAATGAAGCGAAACAAATCGCCGACTCCACGGCTGTTGCCGTTATGGGCCGCTATGCCGCCTACACCGGGAAATTTGTTCGTTTCAGCGATCTGATGGAAAACGAGAATTCCGAATTCTACGATCTGACAGTGGGCGTCGATGCCAAAAGTTTCGAATCGGGGAGCGTTAGTCTGCCTGAAGAAAATGTGGTAGCCGTTCCTGGAGACGGGTCGACAATCAGGCGAAAAGTGTGATTTGCATTTTAAAATGATATATTTGGACATCGTGGATTTCTAATAAAATCAAGGTTTGTCCTAAGATTTACTTTTCTCAGCAGAATCTCTGTATTCTGTTTGCTTCCAATGCCTTAGTGAATTTCGTGTGAAATCGATTTCACCTAAAGATCAGGCTGTTTTCTGACGAATTACGGTGAACCCTTGAATAATTTTTGAATGAAGCAGCGCATTTTAGTCCTGGAAGATGATCGAACTTCCCTTAAGCTGATTACCTCGATTCTGGATAAATACGGGTACGAGGTGATTCCCTGCAGCGAGGGTCGTGACGCGATTCACATAGCCCTAATGAATCCGCCTCAGGCGATTATCGTGGATGTGATGCTTCCTGACATGTCGGGTACGGACGTGGTGGAAGAACTCGTCAGGCATCCTTCTTGCAAGTACATGAAGGTTATCTTCCTTACCGGTATTCTTTCTCGCAAAGCCGAAGCTGCTAATTTGAAGTATCTCTTTGATATCGAAGGCGCCCATTACAAGGCTCTGGCCAAGCCTGTTAAGAAAAACCTCCTGCTCAATACTCTTGCCGATGCGATTGCTGAAGCCGAGGATGAAATGAAGGCTGATGCGGAGATGGCAACCTAGCTTCACTCGCTTTCTTTGGAAAACGTAACTAGAATTTGGTTACAGTGCTCGACTCTTTCGCTTCCTAAACGGTGGGGAGGCTTGGCCCCAAGCCTCTGTTGAGGATGGGTTGTGGGGAAAAACCTCCATCTAATTGAACCCATCAAAGAAGATTTATGTCGGAGCCTTAGGCTTTGGCCGTGAGCTCAGCCGAACGGAACAAGCCTCCCTTCCTTCCTAGCAATCAGATATTCTCTAAAAAATTCCTTGTCGCAAAATCGGTTGTCAGCGAGGCCCTCATATGCGCTACAATAGCTGACATGGAACTATTAGAGCGGTTGCCGGATAAAAGAACGATGTATCGAGCCTTTGAGAAGAAGGACGCTTCGTTCGAGGGGATCTTTTTTATGGGTGTACGAACCACTGGCATTTTCTGTCGACCTACTTGTCCTGCTCGTAAGCCAAAGTATGAGAACGTAGAATTTTTCCCGCGGACAGGAGACGCTCTGGCTGCAGGTTATCGGCCCTGCAAACGTTGTCGTCCTCTCGAGCCGAAAGGCAGCTTTCCAGATTGGCTCAAACCGCTCATGAGCGAAGTGGAAAAAGAGCCTGGAAAGCGTTGGACGAGTCAGGACATTAGGGACTTTGGGGTCGATCCGACTCGTGTTCGGCGCTGGTTTCAAAACGAGCATGGCTTGACCTTTTTGGCCTATTTGAGATCGCGACGCTTAGGGCAGGCATTTCTTAGAATGAAGAATGGAGCGGATGTCATGGAGACTTCCCAGGATGTCGGGTTCGATTCGATAAGCGGCTTTTGTGACGCATTGCGTAAGCGGACTGGATTGACGCCACGTTCGATTGGGGAGCGTCACTCCATGCAAGTCGCTCAAGTGGCTTCTCCGCTTGGTCCCATTATTCTTGCGGGAGATTCGGATGCGATCCACCTGATCGAATTCTGGGATCGTCGTATGCTGGAAACGCAATTCTCCATTCTGGAAAAACGGATGAATGCGGTCTTTTTTCCTGGGAAAAATAAATGTATCCAAAGTATGGAGAAGGAACTAAATGCCTATTTCGAAGGAAAGCTTGCCAAGTTTGAAACGCCCATATCCTTTCCAGGAAGCGCCCACCAGCAGAACGTCTGGAAAACATTGATACAAGTTCCCTACGGGGAGACCTGTTCGTATGCCGAACTAGCTAGGAAAGCGGGAAATCCTGATGCCGTGCGAGCGGTGGCCCGGGCGAATGGGGAAAATCGATTGGCCATCGTCGTTCCTTGTCACCGAATAATCGGAGCAGATGGAGATCTCACTGGCTATGGCGGTGGTATCTGGCGCAAGCGGTACCTGCTTGCTCTCGAAAAAGAGAATACATCTTCACGCGCGGTGTGAAATTGCGTGGACGAGATTGCCTATTAAAAAAGTCGCTTCGCGTTTTTAGATTGCTCTTCTTCTGCCCACTCTGACCACGGGAAATTCGCCATGGGGTGCCCTTCTTTCATGTGGGCTTCGTTTACCTGAAACCAATGACTTGCAGGATCCTCTTCCCACAAGCGGAGAATAATGGCCAGGTCCAGGTCTCTTAGCTTCAGGAAGAGCGGGATCTGTTCGAACCAATTTGGCTTCCGTTCGATATGTCGGCCATATCCGCTTAGAAAGCTGCGAAAAAAACGTTCGGTCTCCTCCTTCAGACTTTCTCCTTCATGAAATAGAAGGGCATAGTAGATCGGCATGGTGAAGTCCTGGATAAAATAGTGGTAGGCGCAGTCGTCGAAGTCGATACACGTCAAGCGACCTATTGTATCCACAAATAAATTAGATCCATGCAGATCAGTGTGGGCTATTCCAAAATCACTATGCGATACTTCTAGCTTTTCAACGGCATCCAGTGTTTCTGTGACAGTATCCACTAATCCAGGATTCGATTTTCCAATTTCATTCAACTGATCTGCGTAGAGATAATCTCGCCAGTGTGGTCGATTGAACCTGATGTTCTGTCGATTGCACTCAATGGAGATTTGCTGCATCTGACCGATAGCGGATCCCCAGGATTGGATGAGGCTGTCAGACAGCGGTTTGGACGCGCTAGAAACAGATTGCCCGGGAGCCCAGCTAAAAACAGCCGCGTACCAGACGGGATCGTCCTTCACTGCGATTTTTTCCACAAGTCGACCTCCTCGCGACCTTAAAATTCTGGGACAAGGCACCTCCCTCTCGCTCAAGTGCTGCACCCATTTTATTTCTCCTAGAAGATGTTCGAATGTTTGATGATCAGGATGAGTGAATCGCAAGGCCATTCTTTCTCCGTTGAGATACGCTTCGAACACCAAATTTTCTGAAGCGGAGATTCTTCGCGGTGGCCTTTCTGTATCCAATTGCCAATGCTTGCAGACTTCATTTAGGTGCGCATCGCAAAAATCGTCTAGATGTTTTGGCTCCACAATTTTCCCTCCTGTTAATTAAAAGCGAAGACCTATGTTGGTTATCTAGGGAGGGATCAATGCCAAAGTTGACCTTTCATCGATGGACTCGCTTAATCTCCATTTTTCCGATACGTCTACGAATTTTTAACGGTTCCCGATACACTCCAGCAATTTAATAGACGGGCAAATGATAAAGCGTACAAAGCGTGGAAATCAACAGGATTAAAGAAACGGAGTCTCGTCTCGGTCTAGTAGCGGCTCTCTAATTTCCGAAGGAGATTGCCATGATATGGGTTAAGTATATGACTATGGCTATGAGAGTATTAGGTTTGGTAGCGATTACTGTGGGACTAGTCTCCAGTTACGCGGACACATCGGCAGGCAAGGTTTATCATTCGAGCGGGCCACTGGGGGAGATTATGATCAATCTGCACGATGATAAGGTGGAGCTGACTAAGTATCAAAAATTGAATCGATCGGCTCTTGAACAGCTGGCAATTCTAGAGTACCGCAAAGCTTTCTCCCTTCTTAAGCAGGCCTTAGAGCTGGAGCCTGATTCTCCAGAAGCTTATATCAATTATGGTCTCGCCCACTATCAACGTGAGGAATTTCCTGCCTCTGAGAGAGCGATTAAACGAGCTCTTGAGCTAGATCCTGAAAATGAGAGAGCCTGGTATTGGCATTCGAGAGTAATGCTTATCAAGGGCGAGATGTTGGAAGCTCGAGAATCAGCTGCTCGCGCAGTGGATTACAATGCGGGTGAAGATTGGAAATACTTGGACTGGCAGGCCATACTGCTTTTCGATCATGGTCATTACCAAAAAGCTACCGAGGCAAGCTCCCTGGCCTTAAAGCAAGTTAGAGCAGCTTATGCCGCGGTTGACAAGGCGATCCGGCTTGAGGAGCGGCGGGAAGAAGTTAAAGCGATAGAACAGGACACCGAGATCGTTAGGGAGTTTGGAGGGGTGTCGAGAGAGGTTCCCGTCACGCGCTTACAAACTGAATACAAGGACGCTCCCGACGAATGGCTCAGCATCAGGGGTCAATTGGAAACTCACATGAGCAATGTGGCCTTTCGCCACGCTATGTCTTTACTTAAGCTGGGAAAGAGATCCGAGGCTCAAATCCCTCTGGAGACAGCGTTTCTGAAAAACAAGGATCATTTGGGAGAAGGCCTATACCAATTTGTATTCATGAATTACGAGGACTCGGCCAAGTCTCTCAAGCGCTCCAACGAGTTTGGGAACGCCTCCCTTGCTTCGCTTTTCGCTCATCTTGTCAACCAAATCGCGCTCAACGATAATGCTGGTGTTAATAAGACCTTACGAAAGCTTAAGCGACGTATTCAAAAAAATGATATAAATTGGGCGGCAGACGTTTTGGCTTACTACCGGGAATACGCTCCGGAAGTGAATACAAAAGGGCTTTCCGCAAAGAAGCAGTCTGGTGACGAGAACAGAGCTCTGGCTTCCTTCTACAAGGCTCAATTGCATTGCGCGCAACAACGATTGGATTTGGCCAGGCCTTTTCTCGACCAAGCGATCACGTCGCTTTTCGACTTTAATTTCGAAACCAAAGCCGCCGAAGCTCAAATTGCTTTATTCTACGATAGCTGAAGCACGGTTTGAGCGATTGTCATTTGCGCTTTCATTGTGAACACGCCTCAGGCGTGTCTTAAAAGATTTTCCTAAACCTATTATGGCTCCACATACGCATCGTTTATCTTTTCTCCGTCAAGCAGCTGGCATTTTGTTTCTCCTCGTTTTTCATATTGCCGCAGCGAAAGCGGAATCGCCACCAAACATTCTGTTCATCGCCATCGACGATCTTAAGACGATAGGCTCTCTTTACTCGGAGGAGCCGGGAGATTTCCTGCAGCGAATCTATCCTGAAAAGAATTTGCGAATGGAAGTAGCAAAAAGGATGACTCCCAATATTCAGCGTCTGGCTGACGAGGGTGTGGCTTTCATGCGGGCTTACTGCGCGGCGCCAGCCTGCAATCCTTCTCGGGCTGCCTTGATGACAGGTATTCGTCCCCACAGGACAGGCCTAACGACTAATGCTGGAGCCGTATTTTTTCGAGAATTCGAGTATGAAGGCCAACGGCCTTTGGCTGAAGCGACAGCCCTTCCCGAACTCCTCCAGCGGCATGGCTGGTACACGGCGGAAACAGGAAAGATCTATCACAGCGGTAGCAATTTCGAAAAATCCGACGGCCATCGCTCTTGGACAGATTGGACGGATGTTGGCGGCAACGCGGGTCCTAAGACGCGTTCTCCGTGGAGTCCCGAGTCCCTGAATTGGGGACAGGAAGGAGGCGACGCTGCCTCATTCGTTTCACTAAACGACTATCGAAAGGCCGACTTTATTGCTAGTGTATTGGAGAATGGCTCGGCTGTGGATGGCGATACGACCTTTGCCTTGGCCGAAGAGGGTCCTTTCTTTTTAGCCTGCGGCATCTTTCGTCCCCACTTGCCTTACTATGCTACCAAAGATCTACTCGATCTTTTTCCGGTTGAGGAAATGACAGTGAACGAAGCTCTTCTGGATTTGTATACACAAGATGGGGACGATATACCAGAATTCGCTTTCGGCTGGTCGGGACTTTCACGAGACGAAAGCAACCTCCCCATTATCGGCAACGACCGCTTCGTGGATATTCTCACTCATGGCAATACAGTCGATCCGCAGGGTGGCGATCTCCAGGGCTGGCGTGACATGCTAGCGCATTACTTTGCCAGCTCTGCCATTGCGGATAGGGCTGTTGGCAGATTGCTCGACGGACTTGAGAATAGTCCTTATAAAGACAATACGGTTGTTATCTTGTGGAGCGACCATGGCTATCATCTCGGCGAGAAACTGCACCAGACGAAGTTCACGCTTTGGGATGCGGGAGCTCGCGTGAATTTCATTATTAAGGATCCGCGTCGTTCGCAGAGCGTCGGGATTCGCTGTTATCGACCCGTTACTCTCATCGATATCTATCCCACGGTGGCCGCTATGGCCGGCCTGCCATTGCCCGACGAGAGAATAACAGGTCATGATCTGAGTCCCCTTCTAGACGACCCTCGCGCGGCCTGGAATATTCCCGCTCACACAACCTATCAAGATGTATCGAACAACATGGTACGAATGGAAAAGTATAAGCTTATACAATATAAGGATGGTCCTACTGTTCGAGAGCTCTACGATATGGAAGACGATCCGGAGGAATTCCAAAACCTTGCTGGAAATTCAGAGTATGGGGAAATCGAATCATCCATGGAAGCCATTCTCTCTGTTGCTTTGCAAGAGGGCGCTTTTCCTGAAGAAGGCGAGATGTCTGCCGAGAATTGGCGTTACGGCTATTGGGGATTTACGGCCGCTGCTTCTCCTGCTGGAGATTCTGATGACCCCGATCAAGATGGACTTGATAATTTCAGTGAATACATTTTCGCCACCAACCCGCTTGAATTCGATTTCGATCCACCTCCGTATCCAAGAATAGATACATCACGAAAACTTGCTTACGAATTTCTTTTTCGCCCTGGTCAGGAGAATCTGCGTTTCGAACTGATTTCTTCTGCGAATCTAGTCGATTGGAATGCTTCATGGGACTCGTTCGTGCACTACCCGTCCTTCATGGAAGAGGTCAATACTGACGGTACTGAGTTGATCTCCATTCCATTTGCGGATCAACCAGTCACGCCCGTTTTCTTTCAGCTGCGCGTTTCCAAAAACTAGAGGGCTGCCAAAAGCTTTTGGATTTTAAATACGAATGCTCACTAGCAGCGGGCTCGCTTGCGTTTCTTGCCGAGCCTGCCTTTGGCCTTCACGTTTTCGATGTCGGCTACGATTTCAGGAACTGAGCAGCCCGGCGTGGCTCGTTCTATCTCCACTTTTCCGATACGCTCACCAATTTTCAGGGCTTCTTCATGCAACTCCGGTACGTAGCAACCGACGCAAATGATGAAGCCGCACATGGCGTGCTTTTCTCTGTTCATGCCCTGATGAATCTTTTTTTCGATCCGTTTCATCAGCGCCTTTATTTCCTTCAGATCTAGATCTTCGTTTGGTTCTACGGATACGATATTGCTCAAGGTAGACCACCCCGCGCTGGCAATATTCTCTTTCTTCGAGTCGATCCACTCGAGTCCCAAAGACCAACCGTGTTTCGTTTCGGCAGCGGTTTGAGAAACGGCGTATTGGCTGAGCATATACCAGTAGGCCTTGCGAACCCATTTTCTGAGATCTTTTTTGGTCAGTTTCGTTTCGTCCGCAATGATGCTGGCGAAATACATGGCATCCGAATTACCCGTATCGAATA
>JANQKI010000180.1 GCA_028281165.1 Opitutaceae bacterium
TGGAAGCAGCCTGAGTTGATGGTCGAGGGTATCCTGCAACTCATTGAAAAATAGCTTACCACGAGTTCCTGCCTTTTTATTTTGGCAGTATTCGTCTTGCGGTTACAATCATTGTAGCGCGGTGGGCTGTAATTGTTATTTCATTAAAGCTACGTTTCGCTTTCTTGTTTGAAAATTAGGTCTTGACGTCTACTACACGTGTAGTAGATTGTTTCCCATGGTGATGGGTTGGAGGGAACTTCATTGTTTTGATAACTCCAGTCGAGGCGTCCAAGAGTGGGGAGAGCTCGGTACTCGGCTTGATCTGCTGGGGTGTGCAGTCAAGTTTGATAACAATGAAGTCCCGCCATCACCTGCCTTTTATCTGTAAAATTCCATGTCGAGTAAGTCTTCATCAAAACCTGTTTTATCAAATCGAAAGATGAAAGTCATTCGTCGCATGCATATGTATGCTGGGCTTTTTCTTTCTCCCATCATGTTAATCTATGCCATTTCCGGATTCATGCTCAATCATAGCCATTGGTTCTTTGGACGTGGCGATGTTGAAACCGAGATGCCGGCCAGCGCTTTTACGGAAACCCTAGTTGAAAGTATCCCAGAGCCGAATACACTAGCTAATGCTTTAATAGCTAAACTCAATGTCCGTTCTCCTGGCGAAGCTTGGAAACTTACTGACGAAACTAGAATTCGCTACAATCGCCAGATTGGAATAAATGGCGAGGGTCCACAAGCTACTGTCTTCTACAGATTTAATTTAAACGACAAGTATTACACCCAGATCCTGCGTCCGAAGAAGGACGATACAAATGTTGGTAATCTGAATATTCTCCACTTTGCCGAGCCGCTGCTGGCGGAAGCTGAAAAAAAGGCTCTAGTCAAAGCTATAAAGAAGGAAACGAGCGGCATGGAGCCTAAAATCGAGACTTTCGAATTCAGAGGGCAACCGGAGCTCATCTTTTCAGCAGAGCATGACGACTCGTATTGGGACGTTCGTTACAATATTGAAACAGGTAAGCTCTCAGCTCGTCCCCGCAGTTCGGAAAAAAGTATCAGTTTCTCGAATATGTTAAGGCGAATGCATTTTACCAGTGATTATCCGAGGGAAATTGGCATCCGCACATTCTGGGCAGTTGCAGTGGATGCAATTTCTCTCTTGATGATGTTCTGGGCGCTTTCCGGTATTTTGATGTGGTGGCAAATGAAAGTAGTCCGACAAATTGGAATGATCGTATTCATTGTCAGTATCATTGTTGCGGCTACATTCTACATTTCAATGAGAGGGATGTTCCTGCAATAGCGCTCTCCAGCATCCGATTGCTATCTAGCGATAAACATTTTAGAGCTTCGGATTTGCTCTTTTCTTATCATCCAGGTCGTGGCTTGGATCGATTTGAGGTGTCTTGGATCGGCAATATCCGGAACCGACCAATCGAGATCGAAAATCCTTTGCCAGCTTTTCTCAAGAGCCTCCTGGTTATGGACCTGTTCCTTTGTCAAATCTCTTGGAGCGGATTTTTCGAATTCTGAAATCCCGTCCTCTTCCAACGACTCCGAAAGAAACCAATTATTCAATACATAGTGCCACAGTTCGAAATCGGAGAGAAGAACGTCATTCTCGTCGCATTCAAATTCTATTAGAACCCCCCTTGTTTTCGGTGGCAAGTGGGCTCGGTTTCGCAGGTCTGGTCGCGGCTTTATCGCGCTTTGATACTGGTACCAAGCCCAAATGGGAAAACGGTTTCGCCTAGGAGGTGGGCCAATCCTATCGGTCATTTGATCAATCATCCAAAGGTAGGCCTTCTCAAAACAGACGTCTCCAATATTCTTTTTGGAAGTTACCAAATAGCCCTCCTGATCCAGGACGTCCCAGGCCTTCTGAGTCTGGATTGTCCAAAGGATCATTGCTTGTCAGCGGTTTCCTTGGAATTCCAAGGAAACCGTATCTTTACTTTTCAGTGGTCTCGACAGCTAGACGCTTTTCAGAGCCTGATCGATGTCTGCTATAATGTCCTCAACGTTTTCAATGCCGATTGAGAGGCGAACAAGCTCGGGAGTGATTCCGCCGGCCTTTTGTTGTTCTTCGCTTAATTGACTATGGGTCGTTGTGGCTGGATGGATGGCCAAGCTCTTGGCGTCCCCAACATTTGCCAAGTGACTCAGGAGCTTTAGATTATCGATGAATTTGGAACCTGCTTCGGAGCCGCCTTTGATTCCAAACACCACCATCGAGCCGCCTTTGCCTGACAGATACTTGTCAACGAGCGCTTTCGATTCGGTGTCATCCAATCCTGGATACTTGACCCATTCAACGGTGTCATGGTCCTTGAGGTACTGAGCTACCTTAAGCGCGTTTTCGCAGTGACGCTCCATCCGGAGGTGCAATGTTTCGATACCTTGCAAGAAAATCCAAGCATTGTCTGGCGATATGCAGGCTCCTAGATTGCGTAGTGGTACCGTGCGCATACGCAAAATGAATGCTAGAGGCGCAAGCGGCTCAGGTAGATCGCGCCCCCATCTCAATCCGTGGTAGGATGTATCCGGATTATTATACAATGGGAATTTTTCCGTTCCCCAGTTGAAGCGACCGGAATCTACGACCACCCCTCCAATGCCGGCTCCATGACCTCCAAACCACTTGGTTAGCGAATGGACTACGATGTCGGCGCCATGCTCGATGGGGCGAGTCAGATAGGGTGTTGAAAATGTGCTATCGACGATTAGCGGTATCCCGTTCTCTCTCGCGATATTGGCGATCGCCTCCAAATCGGCCACGTCGAGAGCTGGATTTCCTACCGTCTCGCAAAAAAGAGCTTTGGTGTTTTCGTCGATCGCATCGGCGAAGTTGCTTGGAGTATTGGGGTCGACGAACTTTACGTTTATACCGAGATCGGGAAGGATGTCATTGAATTGCGTATACGTTCCGCCGTACAGGTTGTTGGCCGAAATGATGTTGTCGCCCGCTCTGGCGATATTGATGATCGAATAAAAGACCCCGCTAGTACCTGAAGCTAGAGCTAGACCGGCAGCTCCTCCTTCTAGCTCGGCGACTCTTTTCTCCAGCACATCTTGAGTTGGGTTCATGATGCGGGAGTAAATGTTGCCCAACTCTTTCAAAGCGAAGAGATTGGCCGCGTGTTCGGTGTTATCGAACACGTAGGACGAAGTCCGGTAAATGGGAACGGCTCTAGCTTTCGTTGTGGGATCCGGCTCTTGGCCGGCGTGAAGGCATTTAGTTTCGATCTTCATAGGATGTTATGGGAGATAGTTAATTTTGTTACGGTTGACAGTGTTAGAGCGACGTTGGATTTGAGGAAAATCTCCACCTTAAAAATCTCCGTTTCTCTGAGTCAACTGGCAAACTAGCCCGATTCGGGTTCTTTGTTGGATTGCTGTTCGAAAAGGGTTTTAAAATGAATCTTTATTGCGGATTACGCGCGTATTCAGTTTTCAGGTATAAAATCAGATTTATGCGTTATTCACGCTTTTGAACACTACTATCAGGCGATCGGAAAGAATCGCCTGGATTGGAACATAGGCGACATATAATCCCAGCCCCACCATAATCAACCATAAGTAGGGATCGATTTTTCCTGCCTGAAACAGCCAAGTGCTGATGCCAACAAGAAGGGAATCGGCAATCATTATCACGTGTATGATATCGATGGCAGTTCTGTTGTTTTTGATGAGGAGCAGGCAGCCTAGGACTGCGGACGCTCCAAATGTTATCGGTACTTCCGATCTGTCCAGGTTCGAAGCGTCATTGCCATAGCCGATTTCCAATAGAATTTCTATAGCGAAGTTGTCAAAAAAATCTCGATACGCCGTGAGTAGCATGTGAAAGACGAGAATTAATTCAAGACCGATAACAAAATTGCTGAGGTAGAACCTACGTTCCGCTTTGCTCGATGTCCTCTTCAACAGGAGGAGGTCTTCGACAGTAGCCATCCAGCTAAATGCAGCGGTGGAGTGAATATCAGACCCGTTACAAATGGCATCTGGAATATAGAGTTCGAAAGAGATTGGCGAACTGGAAAGCTCCGATTACTATGTGCAGTCCTGCGTTACCACGAATGCGATCTAGGCCTGGAACAGACTTGGTTGTTGGAGACAGTCGATCCTGAAGAACTCTGACGTCAGCCACGACTTTGTTTAAAAGCTCCGTTGGTTGGAAAGACTTTTAGAAAAAAGGATACCAATTACGAAACTTGGATCAAGTATAGCAAAGGCTGGCTCTGAGCTAGTCGGACTAGACAAGTTATGTTGCGTCAATATCAAGAAGATCCATTGGACCATTCCTCAAAGGTGAAAGCTAAGCGGCGCTTTGTGATAGCCGCTAAAGAAGGCGATAAAAAAGCCTTCGAGCAACTTGTGAGACAGGTTTATCCAATGGTCTGGCAAAGAGTGCGAGCTCGAACTGAGCTGGATTCGAAGGCTCACCAAGATGAGATCGTTCAAGAGACGTTCGTGTTGGCTTTTGAAAAACTGTCTCAGCTGCGCGACGCGGATCGGTTTGAAGCCTGGGTGGGTAGAATCGCTGATAACCAGATTCGCAAGTGGCGTAGGCGGCAAGCTCGGCAAATGGAGCTATTCTCCGATAATCAGGATATCTTGGATACAGCGTCGGACCTTGATGATAATCCGACACCAATTCATCCTTTAACGATCAAAGCCCAAATCCGAGCTGCGGTCCGTGCCCTTAGCGAGAAGCATCGCAAGGTAATCGAATGCCACTATTTTCAGCGACTTTCCTATAAGGAAACGGCTGATAAGCTTTGTATTGATTTCGATCTAGTTCGGAGCCGCCTTCAAAAAGCAAGAAACCAATTAAGAAAGGTATTAGTAAAAATGGACGAGAATGAAATAGGGCAAGAAATCATTACGCTGAGCGGCAATGATGTAGAAATGCTTCAACGAGCTCAGGCTTTTTGCAGTCGCGATCCCGAACGGGATAAACTGCACGGAGTATTGCTTTCTCCAAACGGTCGGCTCGTGGCTACCGATGGCAGGCGTTTGCTTTATCGCAAGTCTACCCGTTTTGAGAAATTGCGTGAACCGATAGTCTTAAAATCTCAAGCGACTTTGCGAAATAGCGTTCCAAAGCCTGAGGGCCAGTTGGTGTTGGGTCTTAACGACGCTGTAATCAGAATGCGTGACCGGGGTGATCTTCTGTTCGAGATTTGCGATCAGGGCTTTCCGGAATTCGAAAAGGTATTTCCCTCCGGCTTTGATACCGAGATGCAAGTGGCCGGTGGAGACTGGATTTCTTTTTTAGATCATATCGAGCCGTATCTCGATGCGAAGCATTCGCCCCTTAACGGGTTCAAATACCTGCCTATCGTGAGAATTCAGGGCGATGCTAAAGAGAAGAGGCTCTCGCTATCAGTCAATTCAAGATTAGGGTATTCAAGTTCTGACGACGAAGACTCAAAAGAGACCAAAAAATTGAATCTTAACGAATTGGAATGGGAACATCGATTGATGATAAATTTGGATTCCTGGAAAGGCGTGAAAGATTTATCCTTTCATATGAATTATCGATTTCTTGCAGAGGCTAGCAGCGCCCTGCAGATAGAAAATCAAGATCTGGTGAAGCTTAGATGGAGTCAGGGCGAGCTCGTTCTTGAGTTGAGCAATTCTCGCTTTGCAGATGACTGGGCGTTAATCAAGCCCTACACGTTAGACTAGTCCGCTTGAAAGGAATCGTTAGCTGGCGAGCAAAACATTCTTCGCATCTATCAGGAGGGAGAACAGGAGCATCTTGTCGTTGGGATAGCTAATGGCGTCCCCGCTGTGAGGATACTTTTGTAGCAGAAGCTCTCTTTTCTCGTCCTGTATTTGGGCCAAGTCTACTAGTCGCATCGACCAATCATGAAAACAAGTGGCGTTGATATCCTCGTAAGTTACCAGTTCGATATCGTGGTGTCGCTTGTCGTTGGCGATTTTGATAAAAAGCTGGTTTACGAATCGAACGGGACCTTCAAGAGCTTGTAGAAAGCTATCGCCTGATAGTAGCAAAATACCAGTGATTCCCGACTCCTTGTTTCTTTCCGAGGCCAGCGTCGTTAATTCTCCAATGGCTTCTGGTTCAAGAATTTCGGGATAGGCAATGCTTTTGTAAATGAGTCGACACCGTCTCATGGCTTATTAATCAAATGCTCTTATCCATCTATTGGTCAACGCGAAATTTACCCCCCAAACGCTACTTATTGGCCTCTTTCTTGCTTGAAGATGATCTTCTTTTTTGGGGAACCGTTCTATCTTTTTGTTACTCCCTCATTGATGCCTTCACCTTGAATGAAAAAACCTGCCCAAAACCTTTATGCGGTCATTCTTTTTCTAGCTTTGACTGTGTTCTCGAATCTAAACTCTTTTGCAATGGATATTGGAGATCAACTGCCAGAGTTAGACGTAACCAATCACAATGGTGACCTTGCTCCTTTGAAGTCCTATGACGAAGCCGAATTTCTCTTCGTGTTTTTCTACCCTAAAGCCGATACTCCCGGTTGTACGGCTCAAGCTTGCAGTTTGCGCGATGCCTACGAGTCGCTCCTTGACGCGAATGCTCGAGTTTTAGGTGTCAGCGGAGATAAGGTTGCGGCTCAAGGACGGTTTAAGGAAAAACGAGAGCTCCCGTATCCACTCATTTCCGACGGCGATGGCAAGGTTATGAAAGCCTTTGATGTTCCTTCCTTCTTGGGAATCTCAAAACGCCAAGCCTTTCTTTTTCGGAACGGCGAACTGGTGTGGAAGGACGAAAGCGCTTCGACAAAGTCCCAGGCTCAGGATGCGCTCGCCGCCATAGCGGATTTTGGCGCTCAATCTCCTGAATAAAAGCTTTTCAATCTATTGTTCCGGTGGTTCGTATTTACCATCGGATGCCTAAATCTTACGACATTATCGTAGTTGGAGCTGGTTCCGCCGGTATCGGCGCTTCTGTCTTCACGGCTAAGGTTGGTCTTAAAACCTTGCTCATCGATAAATCCGAAGAAGCCATTGGGGGCGATTGTCTGAATTTCGGTTGTGTCCCTAGCAAAGCTCTCATCCACGCGGCTAGGCAAGTAGCCGCGGCCAAGGAGGCTGGAAGTTTCGGCTTAAATGTGGAGGGCGTAGCCGATTTGGCGAAAGCCATGCAGTACGTACGAAATAGCCAAGCGTCAGTGCGTCGCCACGAAAACAAGGAATTCTTTGAGAAGATGGGAATGGATGTGGCCATTGGAGCTGCTTGCTTTGAGACGACCAATTCGATTCGTGTTGGAGACAATGTGTATCAGGCGAAAAAGATTGTCCTAGCCACAGGATCACGTCCTCGAAAGCTCGATACGCCAGGACTTGAGAGTGTTCCCGTCTACACCAATGAAACGATATTCAATCTGGAAGCGCTTCCCGAGAATTTGCTAGTCGTGGGGGGAGGACCGATTGGTTGCGAGTTGGGCCAGGCTTTTTCCATGTTGGGTTCTAAAGTGACCATTCTTCAGTCCGCGCCAAGATTGCTGCCCAACGAGCGTCCTGAAATTTCGGATATCTTAATAAAGCAGTTCGAGAAAGGCGGCATCGATGCGCGCGTCAACTCGCGTCTCCTTCGGTTCGAGGGCGATGTAACAGCGATCGCTCAGAGTGGAGGCGAAGAAATTGTCATTCCCTGTAATGCTGTATTAGCCGCTATTGGACGCGAGCTTGTCCTAGATCCTCTCAAGCTTGAGAAGGGTGGAGTAGAAGTTCGCGATGGACGTATTGTTCTAGACGATAAGCTAAGAACTGCCAACCGGAACGTCTTTGTTTGTGGCGACTTGGCGGGCGGTCTGATGTTTTCCCATGCCGCTGAGCTCCACGTTCGTCTTCTGCTGAATAATCTATTTTCGCCATTTACCAAAAAATTGGATACATCTCATTTTTCCTGGGTCACCTTCACGACCCCTGAGGTTGCTACCTTTGGGCGACAAGCAGATCAGCTAGATAAAGAGGGTGTTTCTTACATCACACTCGAGCACGACTTCGAGCATGATGATCGCGCGACCACCGACGATTATCAGTATGGAAAGCTTTTTCTCTACCTTTCGAAAGGCAATTTATTCAGAGGCGGACAAAAAATCCTGGGAGGCACTATGATTGCCCCTGGAGCGGGAGAGCTTATCCAGGAACTGATTCTCGCTAACACAAGCGGCCTTTCTGCAAGCGATATCTTTAACAAGATCTATCCCTATCCAACAGGTTCTCGTGTCAATCAAATGGCTATCGTGGACTATCAGGAAACGCGTCTCAGCCCGCTGCTGCAAAAAGTCCTGAGAGGGCTCTACTCCATCAAATAAGCCTCGTTTGATCTACTTGGGTTTTCCTAAATAAAAGTCCTACCTCTCTGCCTCTTTCGCTTCGAGGTCTAAAATGAACAGTCCTCTGCCCACTCCAGCCAAATCACCGAGCTTCGCCATTTGGAAGGCGATGTAGCGACCATCGTCGCTAACGACGGGATTTGAAGATTTGTATCCTACGTAGTCGGTGAAATGGGTGATGCGTTCCCAATGCTCCTCTCCGTCCAAGGATAGTTTCCAGATATCAATGTATTGAACGGGTCGATGATCGAGTTTCGAATCGCCAAATTGGAGACTGGATTCTACGAGGGTGTATTTGCCATCTGGATAGATGCCTTCGGGCTCTCCATGATGATTGGGCGTATTGGAAATTTGGGTTATCTTTCCTGTTTCCAAGTCTAGAATCGAGGTTTCCGATCCTCCTTGGTAACGATACAGCGAGAGAGTGATTTTATTTTCGCCTGGAGGAATGAAGTTTTGCGTTTCGATTGGAGATGGGTTCTTGAAAAACGCGTTATCGATGTTGTTGGTGATCTCCTTCCGGTTTATCAGCTTCGGAAGTCCCTTTTCGTACACAATCTCTCCTGTATGTATCTTGTATTCGTTTTCCCGATAAATATCGGGATACTGTTGATGTGTGGTGGTCCACGCGATTTTCATGCTTTTTCTCGAAACGGCAGGTCCTTCCGAGCAAAAAGTTCCGAGGCGTATCGGCGCTTTGGATAGCGATTTGTTTAAGACCCAAAGTTCAGCATCGCGATGGCGATGTAGCTGATGGTTCTCCGAATCAAAAGAAGTGGCCCCAGATAGTAGTATATCGCCATTTTTCAAATACAAAGCCCTTGTATAGCCTCCATGGTAATAGTGATGTGTCAGCGGCCTTAATTTTCCGCTTTCCAGATTCAGCTCAAAGGCGTCGCCATACGTCTTTTCTATAAATAGAAGACGCTTCCCATCGTGGGAGAAATCCGCTCTTTGCCCCCAATCGTGTACCTTGCGAATGTAGGAAGGCAACGCGTCAAGAGGATTGCCTGGCTTCTGTTCGCCACTCGATACAGATGAGGTTAACAGACTAATAAAGATGAGGCCACTCAGGATGGATTTTGCTGTGTTTATCCTATTCATGGTTTTCGAAAACTCTCTGAGTCATGCTAGCGAGGGGTTTAGCGGAGGCAATGGCGAAAGACTATCGATCGGCTGTTTTTCGCGTCGTCGCATTACCAGGACTTTTACTTCTCGATTGCTACGATTTTTTGTATTTCCGGCAATTGACTTCTAAGCCCAATTCGTGCCTCCTCAACCCCCCTTTTTCTTTAAACCTAATCCGTTAGCTTGAGCATCATGACATCCGAAACATCTCGTACTACCGAAGGCCGCGGTTGCCTTTATGACAGCGTTGTAGATACAATTGGCAATACGCCCTGCATCCGCGTTAACAATCTGGCGCCAGACCATGTACGTCTTTACACAAAGGCGGAGTTTTTCAATCCAGCTGCTTCCGTTAAAGACCGACTCGCCATCAGCATTATCGAAGAGGCGGAGCGCCGCGGCGATCTCAAACCAGGTCAAACTGTCGTCGAGGCTACCAGTGGCAATACGGGTATAGGCCTGGCTATGGTTTGCGCGGCGAAGGGTTATCCGCTCGTTGTTACGATGGCCGACAGCTTTTCTATTGAGCGACGAAAACTGATGCGTTTCCTGGGCGCCAAGGTCGTTTTAACGCCGCGTGCGGAAAAAGGCTTTGGCATGTATCGGAAGGCGGTGGAGCTTGCCGAGGCGAATGGCTGGTTCTTGGCCCATCAGTTTGAAACGGACGACAACGCCTTGGTCCACGAAAACACCACGGCTCGCGAGATCATGGCTGATTTCGAAGGCGAAAGGCTGGACTATTGGGTTACTGGCTATGGCACCGGCGGAACGGTCTCTGGCGTCGGTCGAGTCTTGCGTAAGGAACGTCCGGATACGAAAATCATTTTGAGTGAACCGGCAAACGCAGCTTTAGTCAGTAGTGGCGTAGCTCAGGATCGCGACGAAACCAACGCTCCCGCTGTCAGTCACTCGGCTTTTCAGCCGCATCCGGTCCAGGGTTGGACGCCAGACTTTATCCCCTACGTCTTGCAAGAGGCCCTCGATAAGAATTTTTACGATGAATTGATTCCTATCCCAGGACCCGAAGCGATCAAATGGTCGAGTCAACTTGCCCAGAAAGAGGGCATCTTCACGGGAGTCTCCGGTGGAGCGACCTTTGGCGTGGCTATGCAAATTGCGGAAAAGGCGGAACCTGGTTCTGTTATTCTCTGCATGCTTCCTGATACTGGCGAACGCTACCTCTCATCACCGCTTTTCGAAGGCATTGAGGAAGACATGAACGAAGAGGAAACAGCGTTATCGCTTTCGACGCCTGGTTACCAAATGTAAAGCGAATTTCCTTCGGCAAGTAATGCACTAGCTTTTAACGTGACTTCGACGAGTTGCGTTTCTGATACTTTAGTCAGGAGTTTTAAGCCACTGGTCTAAGCGGTGGCTAAACGTTTTCTCATCATGAAATCAGCTCACCTAGTCTTGCTCTGTTCGTTCCTTGCTTACGCTTGCCTGGATCTCCAGGCCCAAACGCTAAAAGGAATTTTTGGTAGCGGAGTCAATGATGGCTCAGAAGCTATAGAATATCGTTTTGGATACACTGATGATCGTGGAAATGGAGTTGGAGCTTTTGCCCAGCGTCTGCATTACCAGAGAGCTGTCTCTGATCAGCTACAAATGCGTGGCGTGATGTTTCACCGAAAGCTGCATGGAGAGAACTTCGATTTTCAAGCGTTTCGTTTTGAAGCTCTGTATCAGTTTGTCGAAGACGCGGGCAATAGTTTCGAGTCGGCTGCTCGATTGGATCTGCAGATCGCCGATGGCGATAATTCGCCGGGATTTATTCGTCTTGGCTGGGCCACCCAGTTCAATGTGACCGACAAAGTCCGCTTTCGGACTAACGTTCTGAGTGGAACGGAGATCGGCTCTGATCGCGATGGCGATCTAACCGGTGATGTACGTTGGCAGGCCGACTATCAGGCGACTGACGATTTGAATTTGGGCTTGGAACTCTACAGTAGTCTGGGGGCCTTAGATGATCTGCGTTCGTTTGATTCGCAAAATCATCTTTTGGGCGCGTATGTGAGGGGAAGCTTGAGTCAGAAGTACAAATGGCGGGTTCAATTCCTTGGAGGTCTGTCCGATCGGGCAATTGACCGGCAATGGCGCGTCTTTCTGAGCAAATCTCTTTAAGATGTGATTTGTATCTAAATTTTTGATTCATTTTCTAACTTTCCTTCACTAATTGTTATAGCTTGGATTTACCATGGCAGAACAAGATATCTATCGTTCGATGAATCGAGATGAGTTCGACCTAGCTGTGCAATGGGCTACCGGCGAAGGCTGGAATCCAGGCTTGGACGATGCGGACGTTTTTTGGGAAACCGATCCTGAAGGTTACGTATGCATTGAGCGGGGAGGGGAGATCGTGGGCGCTGGGTCAATCGTCAGCTATGGGGACTTTGGGTTCATGGGATTTTTCATAGTTCGATCAGATCTTCGCGGGCAAGGTATCGGCCGCGGATTTTGGCATTGGCGCAAGGAACGCCTACTCGGCCGCTTGTCCGAAAAAGGGAGCATTGGCATGGATGGCGTCTTCGACATGCAGCCCTTTTACGCCAAAGGTGGATTTGCATTCACTCATCGCAATTTGCGAATGGAAGGACTGGGCAAAGCTAGCGAAGTCAATGGCGATGCTGTCGAACTTTCGAAAATCCCTTTCGAATTAGTCAGCAACTACGATCACCAATGTTTTGGATACGAGCGCGAGGCTTTTCTAAAGTCTTGGATCAACCCGCCCAGAGGCGCAGCCTTCGGGTGCTACGATGGAGAACGTTTGAAAGGATTCGGCGTCATCAGACAATGTGGTCGCGGCTTCAAAATCGGTCCTTTGTTTGCCAACGACGACATCACCGCCGAAACGTTGTTTGTGGCCTTGCAAAATCAAGCAGTCGGAAAACCCGTTTTTCTAGACATTCCAGAAATCAACCCGGGAGCTGTCGCGCTTGCTGAACGATATAGTATGAAAGAAGTGTTCGGTTGCGCCCGAATGTACTACGGACCCATTCCGCAACTCCCATGGGAACGTATCTATGGTATCACTACGTTTGAATTGGGATGAAAGGCAGTAACGCTTTGCCTAGGGATAGGTTCTAATAAGTACTTAGAGCTATGGATGTACTTTGGTGCGATCTGTATTGCGATGTTCTTTCTTCCTAAGTCTTTAGTTGACAAATATGGATTTTTTCAAAAACATATCCATATCAATAAAACCACCATATTATTGCCTGATGATCTTCAGCGACGAGCGAAGAATATCGCTAAAAAAAGGGGAACTACACTGAGTGGTTTGATCAGAACTCAGCTCGAGCGCGTTGTAGGCGAGAGTGAAGCTTCAAATCGCAGCCGAGCAGAAGATCCATTATTTAGTAATTGGAATCCCTCGGATCGCGAGATTCCCACTGATCTTTCTTCTAATCACGATAAATATCTATACGGCGAATGATTCCAAAGTCGCTCTTTTTGGATACAGGTTGTTTCTTGGCACGAGAGCTTTCCCGGGACCAGTATCACCAAAAGTCAGTAGTCGCTTGGAAAAGTCTCCTGAACTCGCAAATCCAGCTCTACTGTAGTGAGCACGTTTTGGATGAGAGCATTACGCTTCTAGCCAGGAGGCATTCTTATGCTTTTGCTGCTCAATGTGGGGCTAATTATTTGACTAGCAACATTATTGAATGGCTTGTAGCTAGTGAAAATGACTTGAGCGAAGCGTTGCGTTTGATGCGCAAATATTCCGATCAAGCCGTATCTTACACTGATTGCATTTCATTCGTTCTAATGAAAAAACAGGGCATTAGGCATGTTTTTGGATTCGACGGGCACTTTGCAGCCGCCCGTTTCCGGCTATGGCCTGATTAGTACTAGTGAACAATCTCGGATCTGCGCTTATGCGATGGACATTCGAATACCGACCTCCTTCAGCGCTTAGCAAATTTCCAAAGATGAGAATTTGTTCGCTGATAGATCGCTCCGTTTACGATGGCTGGCGAAGCCAAGGCCTCTTCTCCGAACTCGATCCGCGAAAGTATTTTCAAGCCTTCTCTAGAAACGCCAAGCGACAGGAATGCGCCTTCTTCCGACACGCAGTAGAGCGTATCGCCAACCAGCACTGGCGAGGCGGAGAAATTCGCTTTGAGGGGCTCCATCCAAAGAAGCTCTCCTGTTTTCGCGTCGAGGCAGCTCAGTCGGCCTGCATCTTCTAGAGTGAAGACCATACCCTTACTATAAGTAGGAGATGGTGTTTTGGGCATACTGCTATGAGTCGTCCACTCGACATGACTTTCCGTCAGATCCCCTGTCGCGCCATCAAGGCGAATGGCGTAAAAACTTGGGCGCATGAATCCTGTGGAAAAATAGAGGATGCTCTTTGCTTCGATTGGACGTGGTGTAAGTGAAAATCCCTCATCAAACGTCACTCTCCATATTTCCTGTCCGTCCTGTGGACGATAGCCGGCAATGATTCCACTGCCAGCGCTTATAATTTCACTACGTCCTTGGTTGTTCACGAGCAATGGTGTAGAGAAAGAGAATTTCCGCCTTGCGTTGTAATTACGAGAGGTCTGCCAAGCAAGTTCACCCGTTTTCGCGTCAAGCGCTGTGACAAAGGGATAGTCCCTGGCATCCTGATTGTAAACCAGAAGGCCATCGACCAAAATAGGAGATCCGCCCGCTCCGTGCAAAGGCTTGTAGGCGATCTTCTGCTTCCAGATAACGTCTCCATCGGTTAAACGAAGCGCCGCTGTTCCCATGTGCCCAAAATGAGCATACACGACCTCATCAGCAATAAGCGCCGTGGGGCTTGCCAGCGAGTTTTTGTAATGCAGTTGGGAAGCTTCCTCTTCCTTAGGCTCAAGTACCATCTTTTCCCACAGTAGCTTGCCGCTTTCGGCTTCTAGTGCCATGACGCTGAGCTGGTACTGGCCATCCACAGGTTCCTCGCTTGCTGTTGTCAGCACTATTGTTCCATCGACAATAACCGGCGAGGACCACCCTTTGCCGGGGATCTTGGTTTTCCAAACCAGGTTTTTCTTAAGGTTCAGCTCGGCGGGAACATCCACTGCTTCAGAGATGCCTTGGCCGTTAGGTCCTCGGAATTCGGGCCAATTCAAGGTTCCGGCCGTAGCTAAACAAGCGTTCAGGAAAGCGAGAGCGGTCGACCAGGAGAATATGGGTGATAATCTTTTCATTGGATAGATTCTTGAATACTGGAGAATCTGATCCCTGTTAAACATAAAAGGTTTCGTCGGATGGGTTCTGGTTGGGCTGTCGGGAGCGTTTTAATGAAAATGTATCGAGTATTTACCGACGATCGATCTTAAACTTGAGGTAGATTCCCCAGCTTTCGTTACAGATATATGGCGTTTCTGTTCCATTCTGGTAACAGCTCTCGATGCGTTTGACATGGGTTGTATTGGGCCTTGATACGACACTAGTTTCGCAGTCGCGAGACTTCATCAAATCTTAATCAAACCATAATGAAAAACGCACTTAAACTTGTAGCTGCAGGAGTGGTTGCCGCTTCTCTAGGCTTGCAGATTTTGTCTGCTCAGACGATCCGGGGAACGGTAAGAACCTATGGCGATGAGACCCCGCTCAGTGGAGCTATCGTGAAGGTCGAGGGAACTTCGCTGCAAACGGTTACTGATGACCAGGGAAGGTTCCACTTAGCGAATGTGGAGGGAGCGAATGTAACGCTTTCCGCTTCCTACATCGGCTTGGGAGAAAATTCCCAATCAGTTGCCTTGAATCAGGGATCCGCTGGCAACGTCGATTTCTTTCTTGGCGAAGAAGTCATTAATCTCGATCCATTGATCGTGCAAGGAGCGAAAATCGGCCAGGCTAAGGCTCTTAACATTCAGCGTGCAGCCAGCGGGCTTACCAATATCGTCGCTTCAGATGCCTTTGGAAACTTCCCGGACGAGAATGCGGCTGAAGCCTTGCAGCGTATTTCGGGCGTATCGATCGAGCGCGACCAAGGAGAAGGACGCTATGTCGTGGTGCGCGGCATCGATCCCGACTTGAACAACATTTCTATGGATGGCGTTGCCCTGACGGCTCCGGAAAGCGATACCAGAAAGATAGCTCTGGATGTAGTGCCAACGGAACTACTGGAAAGATTGGAAGTACGCAAGACCATTACGCCTGACATGGACGGAGATGCGATTGGAGCCAGCATCAATCTAAAGACGATCAGCGCTCTGGATAAAGGCGGCGAGTTCGCCTCGGTTAAGGCTCAGATGCTCTACAACGATCTCGTCGATTCCTATACGCCAATGGTGAGTTTTGCCTACGGAGACACTTTTGGCGAACGCGGCGACATGGGTTTCATGATTGCCGCTAGCTACCAAGAGCGTGAATTCGGATCGGACAACATCGAGATTGACGGACCCTGGGGAGAAGAAGAGGCCGAAGATGGCACCAGCGCTTTTTTTGCTCCGGAAATCGAATTTCGTCAGTATGAAGTCACTCGCGAGCGTAAGGCGTTCAGCGCCAACTTCGAAAAGCAATTCGACGACACCTCTTCGTTCTTTATTCGAACGGCCTACAACTACTTCAGCGATCAGGAATTCCGCTCCCGCACGGAGATTAAAACAGAAGATGGCACCCTTGAATCGATCACGAGCAATTCAGCGGTACTCACCGATGTCGAGGAAGCGGATCGCGATTTGAAAGACCGATTCGAGGAACAGGAAATCTATACGATATCGGTTGGCGGCGAGACTCAGGTGGATAACTGGAATTTTGGATACAGAGTCTCTTTTGCCCATGCGGAGGAAAACGAGCCCAATCGTCTGGATGTGGATTTCCGTAGCGAAGAACTCTACGATGTGTCTTACGACTTCTCCGATCCTTTCCAGCCGAATCTGAATGTATCCAACGACTCGAGCGTTTTCCAGGCTTCCAATTTCCTCTTTGACGAAGCGGTTGTTGAAAATAACACAGCGGAGGAAGAGGAGACTGCTTTCCAAATCGACGTTCGTCGCGATGTTCTCTTCGGCAATCATCCTGGCTACATTAAGTTTGGGGCTAAGTTGCGCGAAAAGGAGAAGAAGGTTGATAACGAAGTCGAAGTCTACAGCAACGACTCGTCCGATACGACGCTTGCTGACGTTCTCGATCCCAATTCGCGTTTCCCCTTTTTCCGCGGAAGCGGCAATTACTTGAAGGCCGATCCCACGAAAGTTCGTCAGTTCTTTAGCAGTTCGATGGGAGACTTCGAGTTCGAAAGCGAAGATTCCGAGCAAGATTCCAATGCAGCTGACTATGTATCCAATGAGGACATACTAGCTCTCTACGGCATGGCTGAAGTCAACATCGACCAATGGACAGTTGTCGGCGGAGCGCGTCTAGAAGACACGGATTTTTCTTCAGTCGGTAACGAGACGATTTTCGATGTCGAAGGCGACTTGGCAGGGTTCAATAGCCTGACGTTCGACAAGAACTACGACAACGTTCTCGCTATGCTTTCCGCTCGTCGCGATATTTCTGATCAGACAGTGCTTCGTATGTCTTGGACCAATACGATTGCTCGCCCGAAGTTCGGCGATTCCGCTTTCCGTCGCGAGCGGAACATCGAGGATGAAGAGGTGATCAGCGGCAATCCGGACCTAGATCCTTACGAGTCGATGAACTTCGATATTTCCCTGGAGCACTACCTTGATGGGCTTGGTCAGGTTTCTGTTTCCGTATTCCAAAAGGATATCGACTCCTTCATTTTCGTTGAAGAGAGCAAGATCACGATAGACGGCGAGGAGTTCGATTTCTTCCGGCCGTTGAATGGAAACAGCGCTACCATCACTGGCCTTGAGCTAGGCTGGCAACAGGATCTGGGAAGCTTTACTCCAGGATTGGATGGGTTTGGTATCTACACCAATCTGACTTTCACCGATAGCGAATCGACAACCGATACGCGTCCTGGTGAAGAGCTGCCTTTCCTCAAGCAATCCGACACTATCGCCAATATTGCCTTTACTTACGAGAACGAGAAGGTCTTCTTCCGCCTAGCCGGAACGCTCCGTAGCGAGTATTTGGATGCGATTGCAGGTGAATCTGCTGAGGATGAATATGTGGACGAACACTTCCAGCTGGATGCGAAAGCGGTTTACAAGATCAATCCGCACTCTTCGATCTTCCTTGATCTGATCAATCTCAACGAGGAACCCTTCCATGCTTACTATGGGGTGCCCACGCGCATGAGGCAGAACGAGGAATATTCTTGGTCAGCAAAGCTGGGTTTTACCTGGAAACGCTAGATTCTTTGCAACTTTTCTGGGGCGCTTCGGTATCAAACCAGGCGCCCTTTTTATTTTTCCAACCCATTTCTTTAAGAAAATGCGTATCATCCGCCCTTCAATCTATTCGCTAACGATTATATTGGCTTGTATCCAAAATACGGTTGCCGAGACCAAATCGAAAACCGTAATCATCAACGAAGCTTTCTTCACTTCGCGGAATCATGCTGAAAACGTGGATTCCCCCGCAGTCTGGCATGGACCGAACGGCGAGCGCTGGCTCCTCAGCACGGCAAAATCCACCCACAGCGTTTTAGTTGAAGATGCTACCAACGGGGCTTTCATACGTCGACTCGGCGGACTTGGCAGTCAATTGGGGCAATTCAATCGACCAAACGGTATCGTAGTGGTCGGCCAATTCCTTTTTGTCGTGGAGAGAGACAATCAGCGCGTGCAGGTATTCGCCTTGCCCAGTCTAGCCGCTATTGGCCATTTCGGATCCGACGTTTTGACTAATCCTTACGGGATTTATGTCCGAAGGATAGGGAAAGTCGAATTTGAGGCGTATGTGAGTGATAACTACGAGACTGCCGATGAGGAGGTGCCACCGGATTCGCAATTGGGCAAGCGGATTGCTGTTTATGAAGTTGAACTTGAGGGCACTACCGAAGGAACCATGGATGCCGAGCTATCGCGCTTCATCGGAGAAACATCAGGCAATGGCTCTCTGCGTATTGCCGAATCGATCCATGGAGACCCGAAATACGATCGTCTGCTTATTGCTGAAGAGGATAACGAACACGCGACCAGCGGATTCAAGCTCTACAATTTTTCGGGAACCTTCCAGGACCAGATACTCGCAAAAGGCATGATTCACGGTCAAGCTGAAGGCATCGCGCTAGTATCCCATGAAGATGGAAGCGGTTTTTGGATTCTCACCGATCAAGGAAAGCAAGTGAATCGCTTTCACGTTTACGATAGAGAGAGCCTGGAATACCGAGGAGCATTTTCCGGTAACTACACTTTGAATACAGATGGCGTTTGTTTCGATCCTACGCCTATCGAGCCTCGATATCCCGAAGGCATTTTCTACGCCGTGCACAATGACGGGAATGTCGCCGCTTTCTCGTGGAGCGAAATCAAGCAAGCTCTAGATTTGGAGTAATTTACGAAACTCCGAAGACCCTTGTGTGAAGGAGGTCCAGATTGCAAAGCGACTTATCTATTAGAACCTTCTGATTCTATTTATAGACCTTACCATCTTTCATCACGAAGGTGACGTTGCTCATGAGGCTGATGTCCTCTAGAGGATTTCCGTCTACGGCGATGATGTCGGCCAGTTTCCCCTCTTCGATTGAGCCGAGTGTGTCCTCCACTCTCAGGAGTTGAGCCGCGACGAGAGTGGCGCTCTGCAGAGCTTCCGCAGCGGGCATGCCGCCATTTACCATATAAATGAACTCTTTGGCGTTTTCGCCATGAGCTGACACTCCTGTGTCGGTTCCAAACGCGATTTTAACGCCTGCCCGGTAAGCCTTTTCGAACGTACCCTGAATTTTGGGACCGATGGAAGCAGCCTTAGGTCGTACCACTACCGGAAAGAAGGCTGGATCCTTAGCCTTCTCGGCGACCCACCAGCCAGTGGTGATCGTCGGCACAAAATAGGTCCCGTGCTTTACCATCAGC
Organism: Opitutaceae bacterium; assembly: GCA_028281165.1. Classification (GTDB taxonomy): domain Bacteria; phylum Verrucomicrobiota; class Verrucomicrobiia; order Opitutales; family Opitutaceae; genus JANQRT01. The sequence continues at coordinate 19,361 of JANQKI010000180.1, forward strand.
TTCATAGTCTCTTCGCTCATCAAGGTGCCATGCTCGATAGAATCGACTCCAGCTAGAATAGCCCTCTGCATTCCCTCGTCGCCATGAGCGTGGACCGCAACGGTGAGGCCGTAGTCTTTCGCCGTTTCCACGATAGCTCGTAGTTCATCATCCATGAACTGCGGATTCTGACCGCTTTTAGCCAAGCTCAGCACGCCTCCTGTGGCCGTGATCTTTATGACATCCGAACCATCCTTGTAGCGCTGGCGAATCGCTTCTCGGGCTTCGAAAGGACCATTTATGACGCCGTCTACTGGATTGGGGCTGCCCATGATGTCATAGGTGATTCCGTTAGTAGGATCGGCATGTCCGCCGGTGGTCGCGATCGATTTGCCAGCGGCGTACACTCTTGGCCCTTCGACGAGGCCCGCATTGATCGCCTTGCGTAGAGAGATGCATACGCGATGCTGATCCCCCAGATCGCGTACCGAGGTGAATCCTGCCAGCAGGGTTGTTTTCGCGTTGCGAGCTGCTCTAAAGGCGTAATCAGCTGGATTGAGGAAAAATTTCTCCGCGTAGCTCTTTTTCGAATACTGCGCGCTTAAGTGCACATGCAGATCGAACAAGCCCGGCAGTACCGTCTTCTCCCGCAAATCGATAACCTGGTCATCGATCTCGCTCCCGCTGGTAAAACCGCTTTCGATCGACTGGATCTTGTTGCCCTCGACAATGATGGTAACCTTTTCAACCAGCTCTCCGGATACGGTATCGAAGAGCCTGCCTGCCTGTATGTAGGTCGCAGCGAGAGCCGAGTCGGTTGGGAGAGTGGCAAAGAAGAGGATGGGGACGAAGAGAAGTCGCATACGTCCAGATCAAATGGGAATGAACCTTATGTCGAAAGCATAATTCTTCTCTATGTACGGGGTTTTCTATCTGTTTTGACTAGCATGCTTTACTTCGAGTAAGCTCTGAATCTCAAATCAGCGAGACGATATGTCCAGCTATGGCGAGCGAGGCGGTCGCGGCAGGGCTGGGAGCATTGAGCAGGTGTAGCGATTCTCGGTCTTGAACGATATGAAAATCCTGTTCGAGTTGGCCATTAGGCAGCATCGCTTGGGCACGCACGCCGGAGCCGCCTGTATCAAGATTTTCTACACGAATATCGGGAATGAGTTTTTGGAGATTGCGGCAGAACTTGCTGATGCTGAGAGACTGATGGAATTCAGCAAACGCAACTGTAGGATAGCTGCGTAGGAAATTCCAAAAGCCTCGGTAAGTGAGCGAGTCTAGAAGGTCTCTAGGAGAAAAATCCTTGTATCCGTATCCTTCGCGGGCGAAAGCGAGCACCGCATTAGGGCCAGCTTCAATCCCGCCGTGAATTAGGCGGGTGAAGTGGACGCCGAGAAAAGGAAAAGCCGGATCGGGAACGGGGTAGATGAGATGCGAGACTAGAGACTGGGCCTCCGGCGTCAACCGGTAGTATTCTCCTCGGAAGGGGACGATTTTCATCTGATGCTCAGCTCCTGCCAGATGGGCGATACGGTCGCAGTGCAATCCGCCACAATTAATGAGGTAGTCGACATTGACTTCATTATCTTTCGAAGCCACTACCCATTGTGAATCGTGTCGCGAGATTCTAGATACGTGAAATTCCGTTTTTATCTCTCCTCCTAAATTGCGAATTTCATCGGCTAGAGCATCGCAAACGCCGCGATAGTTTACGATGCCTTCTTGCGGGACTTTAATCGCTTTGATGCCAGTGGCGTGCGGTTCGATTTTTCTTATTCCGCCAGGTTCGAGGAGTTCAAGACCGGAGAGACCGTTTTGCTTCCCGCGTTCTAGTAGGTTGGAAAGACGAGACGCTTCGAGTTCATTGGTCGCCACTACCAGTTTGCCGCAGATTTCATGATCGATCTGGTGTTCGCGACAGAACGAAACCATTTCTTGAATACCTTCCACGGCGAGTTTCGCCTTGAGTGAACCGGGTTTGTAGTAGAGCCCGCAGTGCAGAACGCCGCTGTTGTGAGTCGACTGGTGCGCGCCGACAACTTGCTCTTTTTCGAGCAAGATCACCTTTTCACGAGGCTCGTGTTTCAGGAGTTTATAAGCAGTTGCCAGTCCAACGATTCCGCCACCAATAATCAGGCGCGTTTTCATAAGCTTAGGAGTTTTTCAATGATGGACGATATCGAAGGCATACAGGCTTCCAGAAAGCTATCATGGGGTTCTTTTTCAAGGCGTTTCCCAGAAAGAGACTATTCCTCCTTATCATTTTTGTTTAGTGGCTAATTTAAGGGGTAGAGCTTTTTAGCCGATAATTAATAATTGGGCATATAGCGAATACCTCGCTCAAGATGAATTTGGGAATCAAGAAAAAGGTGGATGTAGGCGGAGAGTCCTCGAAAGGCATGCGCCGCGTGGCCCAGTCCTTTTGGAGTAGCAAACCCAAGGATGATGACTCGTTTCCCAAGGTATCTGAGCCCGATTCCGTTTCCCAATGCGGGGCCAGCGGGGGATCCCCTTCCTTAACGGGCTACGTTGGCGGGTCGTTCTTTGGCACCTACACCAACAAGGAAATGGAGCAGCAGCAAAGCATTGAGGAAACCACTGCTGCAACCGATTCCGCTTTCTCTTCAGCCCTTATCGATGATGACCCTTTCGGACTTCGCAAGAACAAGAAAAAGCGGAGTGGGGAGGAAATCGATTTCAGGAAGTACGATTCGATCTTCAAGAACGAACCATCCTCTGAACCGTGACGCTTAGCCATAGGCGTTTTGAACCTATCGCGATCTCATGCCCTTAGGGCCGCTCGAAAAGCTAAGCGAGTCAGCTCTTCACCCATCTGCTCATTTAATTCTTCTGATTCTTAGAATTCCTTAGTCGGTTTCGACTGGCGATAACTCTGTCCCTGATTTCCTGATACGAATCCGTCTTTAAGTAGGGCTCGCGGTGCGGTTTTAGCTCATCGCCTTGCTGGTCAGCCCATTTAGATAGTTCTGTTTGCAGCTCTTTCAGCCTGGACTGGTAGTCTGCCTCAAAGGCCAGGTTTCTGCGTTCGTGCGGATCGTTTTCCAAGTCAAACAGCTCGAATTCCGGCCGGGTGAAGTAGGATTCCACGATGTTGGCTGCTTCGGAATTTTCTTTAGCTGCCTCGTCCCAGGAGTCCCAATACGCGCCTCGACCGTCGTTGCGGAGAATGTCTGAGTGGTTCGTATGAATCGCATCGGGCAATAGATTGTGGATGTATTTGAAGGAGCCAATTCTTACGCTGCGCATCGGGTAAATGTTATACTGCGTATCGCCGGTATGGGTAGTGAAGATTTTATCTCGATGCGTATCCGTTTTCCCACGCAACACGGCTGCGAACGATTTCCCGTCGATGTCATCAGGAAGAGCGCCTCCTGCCAGATCGATTAGCGTGGGGATGATATCGACCCAGCTGACCATAGCGTCCGTCCGCGTCCCTTCCGTAATACGTCCTGGCCAGGAAACGACTAAGGGAACACGGGCGCCGCTGTCGTATAAATTCCATTTTCCGAAGGGCCATTGCCCTCCATGGTCGCTAGTGAAGACGCAAATGAAGTTGTCGCCGACATTTTCTCTAACCAATTCCAGTACTCTGCCCATTTCTGTATCCATATGTGTGATATCCGATAGATAACGGGCCCAGTGTTCACGTGTTTCCTTTGTATCGATAAGGGTGGGGGGAAGCGTAATCTCATCAGGATCGTAGATCGATTTCTCGATCCATGGAACATGAGGGCGGCGATCGCCCACCATCAAGCAAAGCGGATCATCGGAAAGCTTCCCTGATTCGAATAGCTCCTTCAAATCGCGAGACATGTTCTCATGGTCCTTGTAGAGATGATCGCAACCTTCGAAAGTTCTACGACCATGCTGCACTTTGCCAAAGGAAGCGATTTGGTACCCCATCGCCTTCAAGATACCAGTCAGTTCCTTAGTTCCTGGCTTCATTTGGCTGTGGTTAGGATGAGCTCCGTGTCGAGCGGGCATCAGCCCAGTTAGTAGCGAGGCTCGATTTGGACAGCAGGAAGGGGAGGCGATATATGCGTTCTCGAAGGTCATACCTTGAGCTGCCAAAGCCTCCAGTGTGGGCGTCTTCACATCCTTCGATCCGTGAATCGATGTATCGAGCCGACCTAGGTCGTCCGACAACAATACCACTATGTGCGGCAGTTGTTGATCGGCGGCCAAAGCCAGGCTACTGGCAAGCATTCCGCAAAGGGCGATAAGTGTCTTCATTTGGCGGTCTAGAATGGTGTGGGCCTCAGCGTAAAACGGCAAGCAGGTCTTTAGCCTCTACGGTATCTCCAATCGCTACATTGATACGGTCCACAGTGCCTTTTTGCGGGGCGTAGACTGTGGTTTGCATTTTCATAGCCTCGAGAGTGAGCAGTTTCGCGCCTTTCTCGACCTTATGTCCCACCGTTGCCGACATTCCTGAAACCATGCCTGGGATTGGGGCCCCGACTTGCTTGGGGTCGCTTGAGTCCGCTTTTTCGCGTTTCTTGTGAGAGGCGGCGACTGACTTGTCGGGTATCTCCAGTTTTCGGGGACGTCCGTTAAGCTCGAAGGAAATGGGGCGTAGGCCATCTTCGGTGGGTTCGCCAATATTGATGAGTTTGATGTAGAGGATCTTGCCGCGTTCGATCTCGACCGAGATTTCCTCGTTTGGCTTGAGGCCGTAGAAGAAGGCCGGTGTTGGCAAAACGGATACGTTGCCATACTTCTTGTAGTGGGCCACGTATCGGGCAAAGACGTCGGGGTACATCAAGTGGCGGTAGAGATCGTCCTCGCTGGCTTCGCGACCGAGAGTTTTTGATAGCGTGGCGGCGGTTTCCTGCAGATCTATCTTTGGAGCCGAAGCTCCAGGGCGTCCTTTGCGAGGCTTTACATCGCCTAGTATTACCTTCTGCACTTTCTTGGGCCAGCCATCTTTGGGCTGCCCCAAACCCCCACTAAGCATGTCCACGACTGAGGCCGGGAAGCTCGATCCCGGTTCCAAGTTCACAATGTCCTCGGCTTTTATGCCACGAGTGACGAGGAAAATGGCGAGGTCGCCTACGCATTTGCTGGAGGGCGTAACCTTTACGATATCGCCTAGGAGCTGGTTGACTTCCTCGTAAGTCTGCACAACCTCTGGCCAGCGGCGACCCAGTCCCAGCGAGAAGGCTTGTTCGCGTAGGTTGGTGTATTGTCCACCTGGCATCTCATGGTCGTAGACTTCGGCGCTGCCGAATTTAGGCCCTGTATCGAAGGGCTCGTAGAATTGGCGGACCGCTTCCCAATAGATGGAAAACGCGTTGAGAGATTTGATGTCTAGCCTGGTGTCGCGTGGGGAGCCTTTCAAGGCTGCGGCTATCGAATTCAGGTTTGGCTGGGAAGTCAGACCGGACATGGAGGAAATCGCCAAATCGACGATATCCACTCCCGCTTCCGCTGCTTTGAGTACGGAGGCGCTGGCAATGCCGCTAGAATCGTGTGTGTGGAAGTGGATGGGAATGCCGATCTCCTCCCGCAGAGCCTTGACCAATCGACGAGCCGCAAAAGGTTTGCACAGACCGGCCATGTCTTTGATGGCCAGTAGGTGAGCCCCCATTTTTTCCAATTCCTTGGCGAGATCGATGTAGTACTGTAGTGAATACTTGTCGCTTTTTGGATCGTCGATGTCGCCAGTATAGCAGATGGCCGCCTCGCACAACGCATGGGTCTTTCGCACGGCCTGCATGGCGACCTTGAGATTGGGCAGATAATTTAGGGAATCGAAGATGCGGAACAAATCCATGCCCGCCTCCGCGGCGTGCCTAACGAATCCAGCTACTACATTGTCTGGATAATTCGAGTACCCGACTCCATTCGCTCCTCGGAGGAGCATCTGAAAGAGGATGTTGGGTGTCTTCTCGCGAAAGGAGCGAAGACGCTCGTAGGGACACTCCTTCAGGAATCGCATGGAGGTGTCGAAGGTCGCTCCGCCCCACATTTCCAGACTGAAGAGCTCGGGAAGGTGTTGGGCCACCGCGTCGGCGCAGGAGAGCATATCGTAGGAACGCATGCGAGCGGCGAAGAGCGATTGGTGGGCGTCGCGAAAAGTAGTGTCTGTGATGAAGAGGCGCTTTTGCTTGCGCACCCACTGGGCGAAGGCGTCGGGTCCGTCAGCCAACAGGCGATCCCGAGTGCCCGGCTTAATCGGCGCTCGATGATCGTACTCGGGCGCGATTACGGGTAGTTGCATGGACGGCCTAGGCCGGTCCTTCACTTGGTCGTTGCCGTTGACGATGACGTCGCCAAGGAAGCTGAGGATCTTGGTGGCTCGGTCGCGCCGCCGCTTGAAGCGAAAAAGCTCTGGCGTGGTGTCGATGAGAGTCGTTGTGGCCTTGCCAGCCAGGAAAATGGGATGATTTATGACGTTCTCAACAAAGGGAATGTTTGTCTTCACCCCGCGGATACGAAATTCCTGCAGTGATCGGTCCATACGCTTGGCGGCATGTTCGAAAGCCGCTCCGAAAGTGGTCAGTTTGACCAGCAGCGAGTCGAAGAATGGGGTGATGACGGAGCCGGTGTCGCCCATAGCCCCGTCTAGGCGAACGCCGAAGCCGGCTGCGGAGCGGTAGTTTACGATGCGGCCGTAGTCGGGCGTAAAATTGTTGGCGGGATCTTCCGTTGTGACGCGGCACTGGATGGCGTATCCATTGCGAGGGATATCGGCTTGCTTTGGGATGGCGATCTCGGGGCCGTGCAGTTTTTTGTTTTGAGAGATGAGGATTTGCGAGCGCACGATATCGAATCCGGTTATGATTTCAGTCACCGTATGCTCAACTTGGATACGAGGGTTCATCTCTATGAAGAACCACTCCTCGGAATCGCAGTCGTAGAGGAATTCGACAGTGCCGGCGTTGTTGTAGCCGATCTGGCGGGCGAGTCTCGCCGCAGCGTCGCATAGAGCTATGCGGATTTCGTCCGCCAATCCAACAGAGGGGGCGATTTCCACGACTTTCTGGTGGCGTCGTTGCACGGAACAGTCGCGTTCGTGCAGGTGGACCACCTCGCCGTGACGGTCGCCGAGAATCTGAACCTCGATGTGCTTTGCTCTTCCGATGTAGCGCTCGAGAAAAACAGCTGGGTTTCCGAAAGCGATCTTCGCTTCGTTTTGGGCTTCTTCCAGTAGCGGCTCTAAGTCGGCTTCTTTCTTGACGACGCGCATGCCGCGTCCACCTCCGCCGAAGGCGGCTTTTATGATAAGCGGGAAGCCAATCTTTTTGGCTAGCTTGAGAGCCTTTTTAGGATCCGTTACAGGGTCTTGCGTCCCTGGCAGAACAGGCACACCGGCCTTTTCGGCGGCGGCGCGGGCAGCCACTTTGTCGCCCATCTTGTCGAGGAGTTCAGGATCGGGGCCGACGAAGATGATGCCAGCTTCGCGACAAGCCCGGGCGAATTTGGGATTTTCCGACAGAAAGCCGTAGCCCGGGTGGATAGCATCCACGCCGTGATCCTTCGCCACGCTGATTATGGAATCGATGTCCAGATAGGCGGCGACAGGTCCTTTGTCGTGGCCGACTTCATAGGCCTCGTCGGCCTTAAAACGATGGACGCCAAAACGGTCGTCCTTAGAGTAGATCGCGACGGTACGAAGGCCAAGCTCTGTGGCGCTTCGAAAGATACGGATCGCGATTTCGCTACGATTAGCAACCAGGATTTTCTTCATCAATTTAGTAAAAAAAGCGTATCTGTATGGGGCCCATAAACTGATTCTCAACAGCCTTCATCGGGCATTTCAATCACCAAAGGCGCCGAAATTGTCCTATAAGAGCAGCTCGTAATCGATTTCTTTTAGAATCATATTTTATTATTGGATACATAAATGATGAATACAACGTAGGACGGGCTTACCAGGACCAGCATTGTGGCGGGAACACCATTCGTATCTTTCATCGATGCAGCCGATTTTCGCCAGTCATTCGTTCGCCGAACTATGGCTGTCGCCCCAAAGCATCGCGGTGAAGGCCTCGCGCGTCTTTTGATCCAGTTCCCGGAAGTTGACGAATTCCGAATGCGTATCCGGATTTTCATACTGCAGGCGGATCCCCCAAAGTGGAATTAGCGAGTTTGGGAGAAACGCGTATCGCAGATCGCAAAGCATATCCGCTTTCTCCGGGTGCCACACTAGGTATCCATCGGAAAAATGGTCGAATCTTTCAATGTCTCTTCGAATCGCCGACCCCTCTGGAGTCTCTACAAGCAAATCCCCAGCATCTACTACTGGGATGGAGTCCCCCTCGAATACGCTGGATCCTCCGAAATACCCAACCCTCACGGCATCCACATAAAAACGATCGCCTACCCGGTAGATGCTTCGCCAAACCATGAGATTCGCGAAAGACGGTTTCACCGTCATACGGCTTGCGGCTTGAGAGTGTCCGCGTTGCTCGAGCAATTCATGTTGAACGGACAGCGCTCTCCGGTTCTGGACAAATCCAAAAAGCGGATACGCCAAAGCGAAGGCCAGTCCTACTCGCCCGAATAGGGTTCGTTTGCGGAACGCTCCAACGAAGACCAAGCCTAGCAACGGCGCCGTGAAGACGGGATCGATAATCGAGATGACATTCCAGGCGAAGCGAATATCCGACAAAGGCCAAAGCAGCTGCGTCCCATAACTCGTACAGGCGTCCAGCAAACCCGCTGTTGCGTACCCCAATATCGAATACTTGTATATTTCGCCGAAAGGCTTACGGCCAAGAAATACTAGCCAAAACAAAGTTGCGGCCACCAAGCCCCCGAAAGGGATGAAGAAAAGCGAATGCGAAAAATGCCGGTGATACTCGATGTTAAGCAGCGGATCGTCAGCAGACCGAATAAAGATATCCGCGTCGGCTAGCATCGCCGCCCCCCAGCCAATCAAAGCCGCTGGACGGACCTTGTCTTTTGGAGCCGCCGCCATCGCCGCCGCCGCTCCCAGAACTCCCTGTGAAACTGGATCCATTTTCTTCCTCTACATTCGCCGCCACATGCGGTCGGCTAGAACGAGTACTAGCGCGATCAGACAGAGGGTTGTCAACTGAACGGCGAGCGACTGCGGCAAAAGGGCAAAGCGAACATTGCAAGTAGCGTGTAGGAGACCCACCACCCAAATGCTTCCTCCGCTACGATTCCAAAACCAGGTGTGAATAATCGATAGCGGGATCACCAAGACGGAAAACAATAGCAGCTCCTGAAAAGACAATCCTTCCATGCGCCAGAGCGGGTAGTGCCAAACGGCCCAAATGACGCCCAGAATGAGACTTGCAGTCAGCGGACTATATAAATTTTGCAACCTTGGGAGGGCGAAGCCTCGCCAGCCTACCTCCTCGCCCAACATGTTATTGTGAAATACCTTCATTGCCACTAACCCGAACCAGAGGTAGGCGGCAAACAATGGATTCGCCCCCGCCAATCGAAACTGAGCCTCCTGTCCAAGCATCCGTTGACCCATGTAGAGGCCTAAAAACACGCCCGGAACCAATACCAATGCTAATACATGGATCAGAACGCCTCCACGAGGACGGACCAACGAGGAAAGCAGGTCCTTAATTCCTCGATTGCTGGAAAACGCTCCGGCAAACACAACACCTGCCGCCAGTGACGATAACACCACAGTATGTGTCGCATCGCTGAGCTTCACCGAATCTGGCAATGTTACGCGGACAGCCACCGCCAGGGCCCAAACCAGAATTAAAGCGAGTATCCAGATCTTCGTTTTCTTTTCACCTTTCTCTCGATTCAGAATTGCAGATATAAACATTGCCATCAAAGCAGGCCCGTAGGTGCCCCAAGCTGCTAGAAATCCCGCGTTTGCCAAATTTGCATCTCCGAGGAGCAATGAGATCGGTATCCAGATGGACCAGGTAAAGAGATAGGTCAGGATGAAAAACGAAACAAGCGGGCGGTTTCGGATAAATCTGACAAGAACCGAGTCTGGCGAGTGGGGCATTGATGACACTACACCTGAAGAATATCGAAGTTGCAATGTCCTTAAGGAGCGACCGTTGGCTATCAAGCTGGAAAACGGAAAATAGGATCCACCTTCGCTTATCAATATTCCGAAGATTGCTTACTCAAGTGGAGTTAATTATTGAATACAGATCCCTGTTGGTTTTACTCCCCAGCATTTGAGCATTAACCCTTTTAGGTCTCTCAGGCGAAGATCTTCCTTCGCAAGACGTGTCTTTTTTTTGGATACAATCGCTAGCTTTTTAGATCTAAGCTGAGGCCAAGTTTTTAGTAAAGCAAAGGGCGATCTTGATCCTCACGTTCCCCGCTCTAGGCTGCCGAGATGAATCGAAAAGAATTCATGGGCACGCTCGGATTCGGAGCATCGGCTATATTCGCGACGGGCTGCCGTCCGGCGAACTCTGTGGATGCCTTGCCCGACTATGGTTCCGTACCGGATGATGAGTTCTGGCAGGCGGTTCGCCAGCAGTTTCCCCTTGGAACAGACCGGACCTATTTGAATAGTGGAGGCCTGGGACCCGCTCCGTCTAGCGTTCTCAAGGCGGTCGAGGCGAAAGCGGCTGAGCTCCAATCGATTTCTGAAACGGGTCACGCCATTATGGACGAAGCGAGGCCGGTCGCCGCCGCATTTTTGGGAGTAGATCAGGAAGAGATTTGCTTTACCCGCAATGCGACTGAATCCAACTCCATTATCGCTGCCGGACTGAATTTGCAGGCTGGGGATGAGGTTATTTTTGAGTCCCACGCCCACCCAGGTGGATCCTTTCCCTGGCTCAGTCGCCTGAAACGCGAGCGGATCCGAGTCAAAATCTTCGATCCTGATCCGGACACCATGAGCGCTTCGTTAGAGAAGATCCGCAGCCTCATCACGCCGCAGACCAAAGTCATTCAGGTTAGTCATCTTACGGCCCCGACAGGCATTCTGTTTGATGTGAAGGCGATCGCCGCCTTGGCCGCCGAACACGGTCTCTGGTTTCATGTCGATGGGGCCCAAACCGCAGGCATGATTCCCATCGATGTTCATGACGTGGGCTGCGATTCTTATTCCACCAGTGGCCACAAGTGGTTGGGCGGTCCGCGGGGAACTGGCATATTATACATTCGGAAAGATCGAATCGATGAGGTGGCATGCCTGCACGCAGGAGCTTATTCATCAGCAAACTACGAGCTGCCTGATCAATTCCATTTTGTGGAGGGCGTCCGCCGGCATGAGTATGGGACTCGAAATACGGAACTGGTCTACGGTCTGCAGAAGGCCATTGAGTTTCAAAATGCGATTGGAAAAGATCGCATTGAAGCCTACGGTTCGGAGCTGGCGACCTTTCTGCAACAACGACTCCGCGACCTTCCCAGTATCGAGATATTAACGCCGAGCGATCCGGCCATGCGGCGATCGATCACCACGTTCCGGACTCCCAAAATCGCTTTTAATGAGATGACCAGTCGACTGATGCGAGAATACCGATTGCGTTGTCGCCCGGTATCGGAGCGCGGCCTGAATGCGGTTCGCGTTTCCACGCATTTCTATAACTCCAAAGAAGACTGTGACCGTGTCGCGCAAGCGGTGGCTGCTATCCTGAAAACCGTCTAACCTACTCCTCGACTTCGACGATCATCTCTATCTCGACGGCCGCGCCCAGAGGAAGCGAACTGAATCCACAGGCTGCTCGAGCATGCCTTCCACGCTCGCCGAATACCTCAACCAGGAGGTCGGAGCACCCGTTGATCACTTTGGAATGGTCTTTGAAGGTTTCGGTCGCATTGACCATGCCAAACACCTTTGCAATACGCTTCACTTTCGAGAGATTGCCTACCTCTGCTTTGAGACTGGCCATCAGCGCGATGGCTGACAAGCGAGCGGCATCATAGCCCTCTTCAACGGACAATGCCTCGCCAAGCTTTCCCAATACAAAAGATCCATCGGCCTGCTTGGGCAGATGTCCGGACAGATAGAGCGTGTTCCCGATACGGGTGGCGCGGACGTAATTGGCAATCGATTTGGCCGGAGTGGGAAGTTCTATTTCCAGCTCGGCGAGCCTGCCCTCCGGATCAAACTCATCGGCCTTGGTAGCCAGGCTAAAACCTATGAGAAGAACGGCCAAGATTGAAGTGCGAATTGCGGTTGGAAAGAAATGGATGGATGGCGACGTCATAGAAGTTAGGATGAGAATGTAAGACCTTTCGGGCAAGCTTCCAGGTGACCTTGACCGATTTTACCGTAAGCTCCCTGCTCCTTTACCCATCTCCTTATTTCCCGTCTTCGAAACCTGGGAATATGAAGGTCCGCCAATGAGGTCAAAGCGGGTGAAAAGATATTCTCGCGAAGGGTTTGACGCGATCAATGAAAAACGTCTTTTGAATTCGAATTTCGAATACAAATAAAAGTTGATTGAACGATGATTTCCTTTTGGATCAATAAGGGGTCAATTGTGTAGTTGACATCAAAATACTTAACCTAAGATCGGGAGAGAATTATCTCCTCTAATAAAGAAGAGCTAAGAGATTGATTCGAGAACGAATTTCCTATTGGGTAGAGGGGCATGGCAAAACTCGTTTTCAAGAAAGCGTTGAGAATATTGCTGCCCCTCTTCGTCTTCATCATTGCTGTAGCTGTATCCTGGTGGATTATTGCCTCCAAGCCGGAGCCACGTCAGCGGGAGTTTAGAGCGCAGGTGCCCAGGGTGGAGGTTTTGAGCCTTACGCCCACCGATTATCAAGTGATCCTTGAATCGCAGGGAACGGTGCGGGCTCGCACTACCAGCAATTTGATACCCGAAGTGAGAGGCCGCGTGCTAGAGGTATCGCCGAAATTCCGCGAGGGAGGATGGTTCGAAGAGGGCGACATGCTCCTGCAGATCGACCCGCATGAATACCGGACAGAGGTAGTCGTGGCCAAAGCGAACCTAGCTCAGATGGAACTGGATCTGGCGGAAGAGGAGGCTCGCGTAGAGCAAGCGATTCTGGATTGGAAACGTCTCGATAGCGGCGAAGCTCCAAACGATTTGGTGCTTCGAACTCCTCAGTTAAAGCGGGCTCAGGCCTTTGTGGAATCGGCCAAGGCTCGTCTCGAAACGGCGGAACGGAATCTGCAGCTGACCAAGATTATCGCTCCTTACAAAGGCCGCGTGCTTTCGCAAAACGTCGACGTGGGGCAGTACGTGACTTCAGGTACGCAACTGGCTCGCATATATGCGGTGGATTTCGCGGAAGTGCGGATGCCTTTGACGGAGACGCAACTATCCTTCCTCGATCTCCCTGAAATCTACCAAGGCGAGCCTTCCAATATCAGCGATGGTCCCAATGTGATCTTCTCGTCTACCATTGCTGGCAAGACCCATGAATGGAAGGGACGCGTGGTTCGAGCCGCGGGCAGTTTCGACCCTTTGACGCGGCAGCTGTTCGTCATCGCTCAAGTGCGGAATCCGTATCAGCGTAGCCAGGACGATCGGCCGCCATTGAAATCGGGCTCCTTCGTCAGGGCCAAGATTAAAGGGATAACGCTGCACAACGTATTCGAAATTCCGAGAAAGCTGCTGCGAGAGAATTCCTTTCTTCTGACGGTCGACAAGGAAAACAGGCTTCGGCGTAAAACGGTGAACATCGTTTGGCAGAACGACGAGTCGATCATCGTAGACAAGGGCTTGCAGAGGGGAGAGCGCATTTGCCTTACTGATGTGCCGTTTGCGGTGGATGGGCTCCCGGTGGCGATTGCGGGGGCTTCTGGCATTGCGGGATCGGAAAAGAAACCGAAGCGCCCCGCGAAGGCCAGGGATCCGAGCAGCTAACGTCAGACAATCTTATCCTTTTTACCCCCTCGAAATATGCATAGTGTCATTGCCTGGTTCGCTCGAAACGGAGTTGCCGCTAATTTGCTGATGATCGCCATAGTCGGGGCGGGCATGTGGTCGCTTTCGAATCGGATAATCCTGCAAGACTTTCCGGATGTGCCAGATCGCACTATTACGGTTTCAGTTTCCTATCGCGGCTCCACGCCTGGGGAGATCGAGCAGTCGATCCTGACCCGTGTCGAAGAAGCGCTTTACGATATCGAGGGTATCGAAGAAATGGATGCAACGGCTAACGCGAACATTGGCCGCGTCACTATCGAAATCGAGGAAGGTTACGATTTGAGCGAGAAGCTCAATGAGGTGACTAACCGCATTTCAGCGATACGCACCTTTCCGCCTGATGCCGAGCGTCCGCAAATCAGTCTGCGAGCGAGATCTGAGCGTGTCATCACTATGGTACTCTCCGGCGACTTGAGCGAGAAGGAGCTTAAGGTATTGGGAGAGCAAATACGTGATGAAGTGGCGAATCTGCCCGAGATCACGGTGGCTACCTTGAAGGCGACGCGGCCCTATGAAATTGCGATCGAAGTATCCGAGCAGACCTTACGTCAATATGGGCTCACCTTTGATCAGGTCACGCGGGCGATCCGAACCTCCTCGGTCGATCTCTCCGCTGGTAGCGTCAAGACCGAGACTGGTCGCATCCTGCTTCGCACCAATCAGCAGGCTTACAACTACGACGATTTCTCCGAGATCACGGTCCTGACTCGGGCTAACGGAACTCGGATTTCTCTCGGCGATATTGCCCAGGTGATCGATGGATTCGACGAGACGCCGATCGTGGCGAATTTCAACGGCGATCGAGCCATTGCTATCGATATTTTCCGTACTGGAACGCAAAGCGTCATCGAGGTCGGTAATACGGTGAAGGAGTTCGTGGCCTGGAAGCAGGAGCGGCTTCCGGCGGGCATCACGCTAACCTACTGGAGCGACAGCGCGGAACGGGTCAAGGCGCGTATTAGCACGCTGGCCAGCAGCGCTATTCAGGGCTTTATTCTGGTGTTGATCGTATTGTCGCTATTCCTCCGGCCGACACTCGCGTTTTGGGTGGCTCTGGGGATACCCATTGCCTTTTCCGGCGCCTTTTTCCTGCTGCCCTACATGGGCGTGACGATCAACGTGGTCGTCCTGCTCGCCTTCATAACCACGCTCGGGATTGTGGTGGACGACGCCATCGTGACGGGAGAGAATGTGTTCCAGCACATGCAGCGAGGAGCGAAGCCTTTGACCGCAGCCATAAGGGGTACGCAGGAGGTTTCGATCCCGGTATTTTTCGGAGTGGCCACTACCATGGTCGCCTTTGTTCCTCTGGCCCTGATGTCGGGACGCTTTGGGGCGTTTTTCACGAACATTCCCATGATTGTGGTGCCGGTGCTCTTCTTTTCGCTTATTGAATCGAAACTGATTTTGCCAGCTCACTTGAAACACTGTTCCCATTTGGTGGATACGAAGAATAGCCGTAATCCATTCACGCGTTTTCAGAGATTCTTCTCCGACGGGCTAGAGCGAATGGTCATGAAGTTCTATCGACCTGCGCTGAATTGGGCCTTGTTGAATCGCTACCTTTCCATGTCGCTCTTCATTGGCTTTCTCCTGATTTTCCTGGCGCTGGTGTTGGGGGAGCGAATCGGCTACCGACAGAGACCAAGCGTTCCGAGAGATACGACCACGATCACGCTTCGTATGCCTGCTGGCACTACATTCGAGACGACGTTAGCGAAGGTCGGTTTGATCGAGACGGCGGCCTTGAGCTTGAAGGAGAAAGTGAACCAGCGTTTTGGCGAGACGGTGATTCGAAACATCTTCGCGACGGCGGGTGGACAGCCCTTCGGCGGTTCGCCCTTCGCTGCTGCGGAAGCGTCGGGAGTGGATGAGATCGGCGAGGTGATCATCGAAATTGCCCCTTCGGAAAGCAATTCTTCGGGCTACAGCAGCCGTCAGCTCGTGGGCGAGTTGAGAAAGCTGGTTCCTCCTATCCCTGAAGCGGAACAGCTGAGTTTTTCCTTCGAGAGAGGCGGAAGCGATGGGGCTATGAATTTCGAGCTGATACATCCGGATATCGATATGCTCAAAGCCGCTTCTGCGGACTTGCAGAAGAAGCTGGCTTCCTACGATGGCTTGTTTGATATCGGCGATTCCTACGAGAACGCGAGTGACGAGTTCGGCTTGGATCTGAAGCCGGAGGCAGAGTATCTAGGGATTACCGCTTCTAACCTCGCCCAACAGGTGCGTACTGCTTTTTTCGGTACAGAGGCCCAGCGCATTCAGAGAGGCCGCGACGAAGTCCGCGTAATGGTTCGCTACCCGAAAGAGGATCGACGCTCGCTGGCATCCCTTCAGAACATGATGATTCGAACGGCCGATGGGACGGAAGTTCCCTTCGAGACGGTGGCGGAAGTCGTGCCCGGCAAGAGCATGCCCTCCATTCGGCGCGTCGATCGCAAACGCATCATCCAAGTCAGCGCCGATGGCGATACCGACAAGATGGATATCGAATCGATCGAGGTCGAGATCCTGGAGCAATTTTTGCCGCAATTGATCGAGACGAAATATCCGGGCATGGAATTCGATGTGCGGGGACGAGCCGCCGAAGCGCGGGACAATAATCGGGAGATGATTACGGGCATCTACTTTGTGCTAGCCGTTGTTTACGCTTTGTTGGCCATACCCTTCAGGAGCTACTTTCAGCCTATTATTGTCATGTCGGCTATCCCCTTCGGTGTGGTCGGCGCGATTATGGGTCACTGGCTGATGGCCCTGATCTTCAATTGGAACGGAGGAAGTCCGAACCTGTATCAATCGTCGATCTTCGGTATGATGGCCCTGTCAGGCGTGGTCGTGAACGATAGTCTCATTATGGTCCACTTTATGAATACAAAAGTGCGCGAAGGGCTTTCCTTGAACGAGGCTGTTCGGCTGGCAGGCGTAAGACGCTTCCGGCCCATTCTGCTTACCTCGCTCACCACCTTTTTCGGTCTGGCTCCCTTGATGTTCGATAAGCACCCGACCTCATCCTTTCTGATCCCCATGGCCATCTCGCTAGGCTGGGGAATCGTTTTCGCCACGATGATAACGCTAATTCTGATACCAGTCTTCGTGCTAGTCACCGACGACGTCAAAACAGCCTTCTGCAAACTCTACAACATCGAGAGAAAACCGCACGTAGAAGAAGAGGAAGACGAATTCGCCTCTCAAGCATCGTGAACATGAGCGATGATCCATTTCAAGTTTCCCGAAAAGATGACTCGCGGGTATGCATTTATCAGCAAGCGTCATGGTAGTTATCTAGCGGTTACAAAGGGCAAGTTGATGGCGGAAAGTCTTCGAATTCTAACCAATCCCTTTGGTATGGTACACTTTTAAACAGTGTTCTGTGGTTTGCCGAAGAGGAGTTCGTTGCAGGAGTGGATGCCGAGTATTCGCTAGAGATTTTCGACGTGCTTTTCTACGTTGAGTATGCAGGTGTCGGGTTCAGATGGGATTTCTGAGAGGATTGGAGCTGTTTTACTCCACCTTCACGTTTTGGTGAGCCGAGGGTTTAAGATTTGAACATCGGCTCGTTTCAGACTGCGCGAACAATATTAGTTCAGTCACCAGTTTTTGGTGACTGAATTTTGAAAAAACTGAGCAGGCTATGCTAGATAAACGTAGTGATCTCGGTTTTTTTCTTGGGCCCAGTTCCGGTTTTGTCGGTGGCTTCGACATGGAAGCGACGTTCAATCAGACTGGTATCGTATCCAATGTTTTCTGCCTTCATTATCACGAAGGCTCCAATCGCTCGCATGAGGACTCTGTTTTTGGCGATTTCCGCCAGGCTCTTGAGCTGAGTCTCTACAAAATCCTGCAGTTTCTTCGCGTTAAGCGAGGGGGAGTTGTCAGATTTGACATACGAGCGGAAATTTTCCGCCAAGCGTCCAATTTCGCTTATAGAGCTAGGTTTGCAGAACTTTAAGGCGAGCGCGCTATGAGAAAAGTGTTCTCGGATTATTTTGTAATTTCTTCCTAGCGCTCTTCCTGCCCGATGTTCCTTGTGGATGGTCCCATCTAGGTCCGCGATCTTCGTTAATTGCGGAAATTGGTTTAGGGCGGTGTCATTGAGCCCCTTGATCTTATCGTACACTCTTGTTTCGATAAGCTTGTACATGACGGGGCCGTAGAAAGCGATGCGGGTATCTAAGTCGTAAAGTTCCGATTGCAATTGGAAGCCTTGCATTCCAAGAGCCAAAGCAACGCTCCAGAGGTCCTTATCTGTAGCCGATGCGTCGGCTTCCGAAGTAAGAAGCTTAATTAAAGCTTCTCGATTCAATGTCAGGCTTCCGGCGATTTTCAGCTTCTTGGTTTTCCCGATTTCATAGATCGCGTTAACAACGCTTTTGAGACTATCGAGATCTCCTGGAATGTAGCCCCAAATACGCGCTGTATCCACGTAATCCTGTATTTCAGATTTTGTGGCTATATTATCGCTATTCGTTTGCGCCAAACTGAATGTTAGCTCGTCGAAATCGGATAGCTTGAATGCGTTTGCATCACGCATATCGCTTGATTGCCCCGACAGCCCGACCGAATAGCTTTGGTCTTCGTCGCTTCGCTTCGTCTCCTCGCCCCAAAAGAGATCGGAGGTCATGGTGAAAGAGGGTTGAATTTTACCCTCGCGGTCTTTGGTGATGGTGACGGTCCGGTCTTTGGAGAAACTGTATTCCTGGTTCGACAGCTTTCCAAGAGAGGCGCCCATGGAGAATTTCGAAATGCGGCGGAAAGAAAGGGTTTGCAGGAAGAAATCTGCAGGGTCCTCTTTTGTTTTTTCCTGAAGGGCGGCGATGTCTCCTTTCAATAAGGCGCGGTGAAAGGGCCTGAACTTGGCGAAGGAATCGAATTCCGCCCGAATCAATGTTTGGCCGGATTTTACCGTACGGTAGCTCCACTCGAAACCGAGTTTAATAGTCTGCTTTGCGTAGGTGTGAGCCTTTTCGCTGATGGTTTTAAAGAGACCATTTATAGCCTCTTTGAGTTTCTTTTCGGCAGCGGCATCGACTTGGTCAATGGGTACACCTAGTTGCTTTTCAATCGCTTTCTTGGCAGATTGCTTGAGTTCGGGAGGGAGACGATTCGTGGATGCGGCCCATTTCTTGAGTTTCTGTAGGACAGGTTTGGATACTTCTAGGGCTTGAGCTGTTACGGATTCCTTTAGCTCCTCGATTTTATCCGCTGCAGCTTTGGAGAGCTCAGTATTGACTTCGATACCGACTTTTGTGGAAACGCCTTTGGCAAACGAATCGCTTTTACGTACCTCGACAATATATTTTTTGTCATCATTTTTGGATACGACAATGAGGTAGGTGTCGTCATAGGAGAAATCTATGGTAGTGGAGGCCCCAATGCCGATACTTAGTTTTAAGATATCCGTGTCTGCTTTGAATTTGGCGAGAGAAGGAGCTATGCTGGACAACAAATCCGCCCATTCTATCGTGGCTTTAAATCCGGCTTTGCCAACCCATTGGAATGCGACCGCCTGGCCTTCCTTCAGGTCATTGATCGATGAAGCCTGGATGAAGTTTCTGGGCTCTTTGAGATCTTTGTACAAAGCCTGCAGGACTGTAGTGTCTCTGCTGTGACGATGATAGGCGAAAAGGCCGTATTGAAGGCTTCCGGTGATGCCTACGCTCACGGGAAGTTCCAGAGTTTCGAATTCGATGGAGCCCTCTCCGTCAACGCCTCCAACTAGTCCGTATTTCATATACGCGTTAGCGTTGTCGATAGTGAGGAGCGGATCTAGATTGTCGTTCGCCGACGTATTCACAATCTTCTGATTGTCTTCATCCTTCTTGTTATTGAAGAGCGAGATTGCGAACTTTGCTTTGGGGGCTATTTTTATGCTGCTGTCGTCAAATTCGAACTCCTTTTGAGTCGAAAACTCTTTCGGTTTTTTGAGGGTGGAGTCATTTCCGAGCGTTCCACCACCGGAAATGAATATTTGTTCGAAGATGTCTTGAGCCTTTAGCCTATCGAGAATGTCTTTCATTGGATTCTGTTTGATTGGATTGGGTTGCGCATGTTTTAAGATCCAACTCTGAGCGCTGGCGGACGAGGCAGGATTCGATTAAGGTTTAAGTGGATTCCGTTCGCTTCGAAGCGAGTCGAGTTGGGATTGCCGTTTGGGATTAAGAGATGAGATTGCCGATGAAACCCTTGTTGACTGATGAATTCGGCACTAATATTTAGTGGGTGATTTTATTGGTCTAGGCAAGATTTTCTACTGATAAAA
>JANQKI010000205.1 GCA_028281165.1 Opitutaceae bacterium
TCATGGTCGTTGCCGTCGGAGCTGACGGCGATACGCCCGACGGAATAAGGGATCGTCTGAGCCATTACGGCTTGCGAAAGGAAACTGAGAAAGAGAAGCGTGATCAGAAAGGATTTCATCGGGCGCCATCGTCGAGGAGCGAAACGGGCAAGGCAATGAAGACCATCCGTTTTGCCAGCATCACAGCGTCAGCCGTCCAGTTCCGGATGACTTCAAGTATTGCAATCGATCGACTAGAGGAGATGAATTCAACCACACAAAGCACAAAAATCACAGAAGGTGGTTTTCTACTTATCTATCATTTTGTGTCTTCTGTGCTTTATGTGGTTACTTAATTTCTTTGAGTCTCTTGTGGTCACCTTACTCGCTTTCGGAGTGGGTTTTGAATCCGTTGAAGAGATCGGCGAGTTGTCTGCCGACGCCTGCGAATGCCCAGAAATCTTCGGTGTTAGAGTTGATGTTTACGGCGATGACGGTCTGGCTTTCCGGGAGGATCATGAGGCAACTTTGAGCGCCGCGCGAGACGCCGCCGTGGTTCGCATTGCGAACGGTTTCGGGATCTTCGGGATTCCGTAATTGGACGCGCCAGCCGAGGGCGTACTCCTGGTGGTTTACCGATCCATCTGGGAGGGCTTGGGGAGTCCAGAATGTGACGCGCGTTTTCGGACTGATGTAGTTATCATCTAGGTACGCAGATCCTAGCTTTGCCAAGTCGGAGGATGTGGAGATGAATCCGCCGCCTGCGAGGCGGTGACTTAGGTCTACCGCTCGCCATGGCTTCGCTCGTTGCTGTCTGCCCTCGTCGTTCCAATAGAATGTCGCGAGTCTGCCCGTCGCTTTCGCTTCCGTTTCCGTCATGGTTGACTCCATGGCGAGGGGCTGGAGCACTTGCTCCCGTATTATTTCCAGGAACGGTTTTTGCGAGACGGCCTGCATCGCGGCGCTTTGCAATACCGTACCGTAGCTCGAATAGCTAAAGCCGCTTCCGGGTTCGAATAGCAGTTCGCTACCGTCGAACATGCTCAAAGCGTCGTTCACATCTTGAAAGCCAGTCTGGAGAGACATGCTCCGGTAGAGCCCAAGTAGATCCGTGTTTTCCTTATAGTGGGGCAGTCCTGACATGTGACAGGCGAGTTGCCTCGGAGTGATGTCGCTCCAATCGGGATTGGGGAGCGGCTTGATGTATTCGGATATTGGAGTATCTAGATCGATGGTTCCCGAGTCGACGAGTCGGGCGAGTCCGGTGGCAGTGAGGGCTTTGGAGGTACTGCCAATGCGGAATTGGGTTTGAGGCGTTGCCGGCGAGCGTGACGAGATGTCGGCCCAGCCGACTGCTCCTGCCCAGGCTAATTCGCAATCAATCGCCACTGCGGCCGAGATGGCTGGGGCATTGATTTGGGTCTTGTGTCGTTGGAGAATGGCGATGGCTTCGTCTCCCGCGTTCTGATAAATCGGCGTATAGAGAACTTGATGGCTTTGATTATCTTCGGGGATGTCTTGCAGGCCGAAGGGCGGCATGGGAGCCTTGCCTCTATAGGCGTAGAATAGATAGATCGGTTGGGCGAACCAGATCGCGCTGGCCAGGACGAGAGCGAGAAGGAGCTTGTAGCGGTGTTTTCCGAGCATAAGGACGTTTATTTAAAGCTTGGTTACGAGAACCTATTTCAGGAGCCACGGTTACATTCGAGGATTTGGGATAGCTTCTAACCGGCTCGGAAATTTTCGCGATAGCTCTTGGGAGTGACGCCGTAGCGTTGCTCGAAGGCGCGGCGAAATACGTCGGCGCTGTGGTAACCGCAGGCGGCGGCAACCTCTTCCACTGGCCAGTCTTGGTCGGCGAGCAGCTGCCGACTGTAGTCCAAACGCAATGACGCTACGAACGATGCGGGCGTCTGGCCTTCGGACTCTTTGAACTGGCGATAGAAGCTACGGCGGCTCATGTTCGCTTGTTCAGCAAGTCGTTCGATGCTGAGGCCTGAGGTCAGATTATCCATAATCCATGAGCGCAGGTTTTCGAATTTCGTCGAAGCCTTTCGCTGAGTCTCCAAGGGAATCGAATACTGGGCTTGGTCTCCGGACCGTTTGTAGTGGACGACCAGCTGTCGCGCGACGTCGATGGCGACATCCTTTCCGTAGTCCTCTTCGACCAGGTGCAGCGCGAGGTCGATTCCGGCGGTGATGCCTGCGGAGCTGTAGAAATGTCCGTCCTTCACGTACAGTTTATTCGCTTGCAGATTCACTTTCGGGAAGCGCTCCGCGAAGGAGGCGGCATGCCGCCAATGGGTGCTTGCTGTTCGATTGTCGAGCAGTTCCGCTGTGGCGAGCATGAAGGCTCCTGTGCAGACCGAGACCATGCGACGCGTCGTTTCGGCTCGTTTCCTAAGCCAAGCTGAGTATTCCCGGGATACCTTCTCATCTCGGCAAGAGGCCCCTCCGGGAATGATGAGGGTATCCAAGGCGCCTCGCCACTTCAGGTCGTGGTCGGGCAATACGCGAGCCCCGGAGGCCGTGGATACGGGATCGAGAGACTGGCTGAGGAAAACGATTTCGTAGCTATGGGGACTGATCCAACCAGCGTAGCTGAACGCGTCGTGGGGTCCAAAAACATCCAGGCTGGTGAATCCGTCGTAGAGAAGAAATCCTATGCGCTTTGGTTTCAAACGATCGATATTCAGTATCTGGTAGCCATTTTGTCGATACCGATCTTGAGAACCGATTCGCTTGTGTCGACTTCTGTGCTTAGGCGCCAACGCTCTCCATCGATCGTGGAAATCCAG
>JANQKI010000209.1 GCA_028281165.1 Opitutaceae bacterium
GGAAACGAGACTTTATCGCGCGCGCAAGTTGGTAAAAAAGCGGATCGAGAAAACGCTTTCCCAGGATCGCCTTCTGCAAAAAAAAAAGCGTTCTCAGCCAGTTGAAATAGAGTTCGCAGCTAAGGGAGCGCAAGGACTGGTTTAGTTTCTCGGCATTGTCTTAGAAATGTCGCTACGCATATGTTGCCTCGGTACTGCCATTACTGAGGCTCGGAAAATAAGCGCCTCTGAGGGATTGGGAGATTGCTCCTTCTAAATCGCTTCAAGATCCTATGCCAATCCGTCGTGTAGAGGTAATCTCTTCATTTGAATTGGTTTGCTGGATCTGCTTGCGGCGTCAAAATGACGGGGCTAACAGCAACGCCCATGAACGTACGAAATGGAACAGCATTAAATTTTTGTTTCAGGATTCTCACTAAACTCGCTCTGAGCGTTTTCGCTATAAGTCTTTTACCGACAGAGCTCGGAGCGAAAGGAAAAATCAGGTTCAGCGATTTCCAGACTGCCATCGAGATAGGCATGAGCAGAATCGAAGGTGCCTCACAAGGCGAGTCCTGGGAGGTGAAAACAAGTATCGATCCTGGCACAGCCTCGCCTGAATCATTCTCGATTCGAGTCAGCGATGGAATGGTCGAAGTGCAAGGCTCCGATACCACTGGCGCCATGTATGGTCTTTTGGACGTTGCCGAGCAGCTTGTCATGAATTCGGGTGATTGGTCTAAGGTAGAAGCAAGGGAAGGCTCGCCACGCTTCGAATTTCGAGCCTTGAAATTCAATCTCCCGTGGGACGCCTATCGCACTAACGAAGCTATCACGCTTCATATGGATGTGTGTAAGGATCTTGAATACTGGGAGGCATTTTTAGACATGATGGCGGAAAATCGATTCAACGTGCTGTCACTGTGGAATCTCCACCCATTTTCGTTCATGATTCGGCCTACCAATTTCCCTGAAGCATGTCCGTTTAGCGACGAGGAGCTGGCTGAGTGGAGGACGCTTTTCCAGGGAATTTTCCGCATGGCGAGGGAGCGGGGAATCGATACCTACATTGTAAACTGGAATATCTTCGTTTCCGAAGCGTACCAAAAAGCCCATGATCTGCCACGGAGGGGAAATATTTCCGTGCAGCGAGGCGAAATCACGCAAGAGCAGATGGATATGGCCAAACGCTATAACCGAGAATGCGTCACCCAAGTTCTGAACGAGTATCCAAATCTTACTGGCATTGGTCTAAGCTTAGGTGAAGCCATGGGAGGCATGACCGCGCAGGAAAGAGAAGACTGGATGCTGGATTCTATCATTCGCGGCACTCAAGAGGCGGATCGACCAGCCAAGCTCATCCATCGCGTACCTTTCTCCGCTGGTCTTTCCAATGCAGGAACCACGAGCAGATCGACAGAGGAGCTTACTCGCGCAGCTCTGGAGCAAATCGATCGGGTTGAATTGCCTATCTACATCGAAGCCAAGTTCAATTGGTCACATGGGCACTCGACGCCTAAGCTGATCAAAGTGCATGGCGGCAAGCTCACCGACACTTATTGGAATCCGCTGCCGACGAGCTATAAAATGGCCTGGATGATCCGCAACGAGGACTTCTTCATGCTACGCTGGGGTCAGTCTGACTTCATTAGAAAACACATCGAACTTAATGGCCAGGATTTCGTAGGGGGTTACTTTACCGGCTCCGAAACCTACATTCCCGCCTTGGACTACATCACCAAAAGCCAGGACAAGGAATGGACGTGGGCTTTTGAACGCCAGTGGCTGTTCTACAAGATGTGGGGTCGGCTTCTCTATGATCCCCAAACTCCGGATACAATCTTCGCTAATCAGTTCAAGCAAAGGTATGGCAAACAGGGTCGAAAGCTTTTCGATGCTTGGCAATTGGCCAGCAAGGTTCCTCTGCGATTCGCCTCCTATATTGATTTGAACAACGACAAGTCGTTTTACTCGGAAGGTTTCCTGGCCAGAGACAACCGTGACTCTTCGCAATTTCTTGATCTGAATCTCTTCCTCAAAAAGCCCGTACTCGATCCTGATTATATCTCGGCGAAAAGTTTCGCCGAAGCGATGCTAGCTGAGGACGAGCTGCCCGAAGACAAGATCACTCCCATTGAACTGGCGGAAATGCTGGAAGAAGATGCCAGGACTGCTCGAAAGTTGATTCGCGGAATCAAGGCAAAGGGGAGGGAAGCCTTAAAACAGGAACTTACAGATATCCAAGCTTGGTCTCTGCTTGGAGAATATTTGGCCGACAAGCTGAGAGGAGCCATCGATTTTGCCATGTATCGAGAAAACGGCGACTCGAAGAATAAAGCAGCTGCCCGCAATCATATTGAAAACGGGATCAAGCACTGGGAAGACCTAGTCGAACTTACCGATCCCGTATACCGAACAGTTCCGCTTACCCACTTTCATTATTACGAAGACAATTCCTTTCACTGGAAAAAGCTCCTGCCTCTCGTTCGAAAAGACTTGGAAATCATCGAGGGAACCTACATCCCGCCCAACGCTCCTCATCCTCGCTTCGACTGACTATACCTACCTCTTCTTCTGCTTCATTTTCTCCTTCTTCCCCCTCATCTTTATTTGATGAAGAGAGATCGATCATCCCATCGATCCTAATTCATCATTTCTCCAGATCGTTTGAACAGCATTGGTTGTATGGCTTGAACGACTACAGGCCTACCTCGCATTCTAGGAGGTTCGAACTTCCATTGCAACAGGGCTTGTTCGCCTGCTTTGAGCAGATTGACATCCAGGCTCAGAAATTCCTTTGAGACCGTGACTATACGAACCTCTCCCATAGGATCGATGTAGATTCTGTAGTTGACAACCAGCTCGCTTTTATCGCCCAGCATCTCGTCATGAACAAGAGGCGCTCTGGTTTCAAGGGGGATTAGATAACGATCCAGATCACTTGCGGGAACGGTCTCCAATTCAAAATCACGAGACCTGCTGCTAATTTCTTCCATCTTCGACTGGATGATCTCAACGCCGTTGTAAGTTGCCAATTTCAAACCGGTTGACTCAAACTCTACGTTCACTCGCTGGACAAGGGACGTCGGCTGACTGTTGATAATAGGCGGAAGGAAATCCCACTGCCAAATGGCCTCTTCCGCTGCTTTCGCGAATGGAAGATGAGTCGCCTCCACAACCAGGACTTCTTCTAGAATTCCCTGATCGTTCACCACGACAACGAAATTAGCCGATCCCCGATCGATTCCCATCCTTTCAAGGGATGGCGGAAATCGAGGCTCCACCGTAAAAATAAAGCCATATTGCATACCTTCCGCCTCAACGGTGTATCGTCTCTCAGATCCAAAAGCGCTACGTTCGGAAATCGAGCCAATCGCGATAAAAAGGACACTAAGCGTTAGTAGATATCTCATATTCCCTAAATTCCCTTCAGATCAGTCGTTTTTAGCCTAACTTAATACACCTGTATACTCAAGCCCGCTTCAAAATCGAATAGAATGAACCAGTAGGAGTCCAAAAATTGTCTTAAAATTTTCTCTTTTACTTTCCATTCCAGGCTCAGCATAGATCCACTTATGAATACGCGACTTTTTGGCAGGGATAAGGTGGAAATCTCGGAAGTTGGTCTTGGCTGCTGGCAGCTAGGTGGCAACTGGAGTCATGTCGAAGACGAAACGGCGAAGGCCATACTCGACGCATCACTGGATGCCGGCATCACCTTTCTCGATACGGCTGACGTTTACGGAGCTGGTCGAAGCGAAACCATCATTGGAGATTTCCTAAAGGAGACGAATCGTGATGACGTCTTCGTGGCAACCAAAGTAGGGCGCCTGGACTTGTATCCAGATATGTATACGGAGGAATCCGTTCGTTCCCATATCGAAGACTCGCTTAAGCGACTGCAAACTGATAGTCTTGATCTGGTTCAAACGCACTGTGTCCCGCCAGAGGTTATGGAATCGGGCGAAATTTATCAATGGCTAGGAACGCTCAAGCAAGAAGGCAAAATCAAGCGTCTCGCAGCTAGTATCGAAACGGTCGAAGAAGCCCTCATGCTCATCGAAAACGTCCCGGATCTCTATTCGCTGCAAGTCATCTTCAACATATTCAGACAGAAGCCCATTCACGAGCTCTTCGATAAGGCCAAGGAAAAGCAAGTTGGCATCATCGCTCGCGTACCGCTGGCTAGTGGCGTACTCTCGGGAAAGTTCACTAAAGAAACTACCTTTGGAACAGGCGATCATCGCAACTTCAATAAAGATGGCCAGATCTTCAATGTTGGAGAGACCTTCGCAGGAGTGCCTTTCGAAAGAGGTCTTGAATTCGCTCAAAAGATCGAGACGCTTCGCCCGGAAGACATGAGTCTGGCTCAAATGGCTCTCCGTTGGATACTCGACCACGATGCCGTATCGGTTGTCATCCCAGGAGCTACAAAACCCGAACAAGCGATCAGCAA
>JANQKI010000224.1 GCA_028281165.1 Opitutaceae bacterium
CTCGCCCTCTAATTGCCGCCAGGAAGGAGAACAGAAACAGGTTAACTATTCGTGTGCGACAGGCAGAGGCATATAATTGATATCTGGTCATATGGTATATGAACGATGACCCCTTTTACCACCTACGCGACAGTCACCACGCCGACGGCCATCTCCGCGAATGGGTCATACGCCGGATGGAATAAGGTGCACTATCGCTGGTCTCTTCGTTTTCGATTAAAGCGAACGATACTCTTCTTGCCGGATGGGAACGAATGAGCGACAGGCTGTTTATCTAATACGCTTCGTATCCAATAATTGGTGCCTATCTACGTTCTGGCTTTTGACTGTCTCGGCGTAGTCTAAGCGTAGACGGGAACATCGAGCCCTCCAACGAACCTCGGGATTAACGAGAAAAATGAATTCTGAACGTTGACCCCCTTCTGCTCTCCCTAGGCCGACACTCGAAGACAACATGAGCGATGGCCACTCAAAATTCCTAAGCTTTTCAAAAGTTAGCTATTACGAGTAAATGAAATCGCTCCGCTCAAAAGTCCCTACTCCCCGTAGTAAGACTGCGGGGTATCCTATTCAATGAAAAATTTGAGCAACTTAGAATTCTGGTTTGTAACGGGTAACCAGCACCTCTATGGTCCTGAGGCTTTCGCACACGTTGGGACGAATTTGAAAAAAATCGATTCCACTCTCGCTGATAGCATCATGGCGATTCTAGCGGACAGCCCATACCTTGCCCTTGCGTTTATTGCGATGTGGGGCACGTATAGAATTGTCGTCAAAATCCTTAAAACACCCATCAGATTCTCATTTCGGATAGGAAGAGAAGACACCGAAAATAGAGAAGAATAAAGATACCATATGATGGAGCAGAATCGGAACAGATCGATAGTTGATGCCATCTCTCGAAAATGCGTTTCATGTCGCAATTTAACTAGTAGTTTATTAGGTCAATCCTTAACTACCGGTAAAGTCATGGCACATGAACAGCCATAAGAAAAGTCGCGCTCAACTGCAGAAACAGAGGCAATTCTATCGAGCCATTGGCCTAGCCATCCGGCAGAGTCGAAACTCGCTCGGCATGACAGGAGAACAATTAGCCGAGGAATCAGATTTCTCTACCACTTACATTCATTTCATCGAAAACGCCTACCGCAAAGTCCCGCTCTACACGTTTCACGAGCTTGCAATGGCCATGGACACAACAGCTTCCCGATCTCGTTGCGGATGCTGGCAATTGATTTCTTCCAATACTCAGCGGATTTTAGATTTGAACATCGGCCCCTTTCTCCTCCTGCATTTCTTTAGGGCCGTCATCTATGCTCTATTTTCCTCCTAATCTGGCAATAAAGTCAGATAGCGTTACTGGTCCTCCATCATCTTTGATCACTCCGGTAGTCGATTATCTTGCCTTACTTTTTAGTTTACAAGTAAGGAGAATAGGCCGATGATCTCAGGATGAGCAAGATTAGGCTGACATCGAAACGGCAAGCGACGTTTCCGGTTCGACTTTGCGAAGAACTGGGCGTGGCTCCGGGAGACGAACTGGAGGTGGAGTCGGCGAAAATCAAAGGGAAACGCGTTTGGGTGTTGAAGCCGTCCATTAAGGATCGCTCTTCTTGGATCGGCTCACTAAAGCGGTATGCCGCCAAGGCAGGGGGCGATCATTCGATGGACTCCGTCCGCAAAAGCATCGCCAAAGGTAGAACCCAATCCTAGCCATGGCCGGTTCGAGTGTATCGGCCTGCTTGGATACGTCGGTATTGCTTCGCCTTCTGGTTGGAGAACCTGAGAATCAGGCGAAGAAGGCGGTTGCGACTTTGGACGCAATCTCCCAGGCTGGAGGGCGAGCCTATGTCTCCGACCTGGTGATTTGCGAAACGTATTTCGCCCTTCAATACCATTATGAAGTCCCGAAGAAAGAAGCGATTGCCACCCTGAAGGCTCTCGCTCAATCGGAAGAAATCGCGTGCTCCAGCGTGGCGATGTCCGTGCTTTCCCAATCGAATCTGCATTCCGCCAGGCCCGGTTTGGTAGATCGCCTTATTCATGGCCAATACGAAGCCATGAGCGGCGAAATGCTGACCTTTGAGAAGGCTGCTAAGAAACTGTCCAATACAAGAGTGCTGTAGCCGCAGGTAGCCTGCGGCGGGTATTGGGTTTGGGGTGTTTGGTTTGGGGTGAAGTTGGCAGAGGAATGTTTTGTTGATTCGGAGAATCATCCTGTTGCTCGTTACCTGTCACGCCGTATCCCGCTCAGCCGAAAGAAGGCGGAGAGCATTTCGTGTCCTGCCGTAGCCTCTGGTCCCGCCAACGCTTCACGCAGCGGCGGATGGCGGAGGAAGAGATTCCGCAAGGAATCACTGTTCATTCATCTTCTGTTTTTAATTAACATCGCTTGGCCGACTTGGAGCTGTGTTTTGAAGTTATTTCTTCGGCAATTGTTTTAGCTAAACGCCAATCTGCCTACTCGGGCTTCGGTAACGCCGTGAATCTCAACATGTTCGTTTTTCGAGAATAGATGAAAAACATCGCTAACCGCTTCCAGATACTCGTCAAAAGCGGCATCGAAATCGCTGGGAGCAAAGGCAATCGACAGCGAAGCTCCAATCCAGGAATCCAGCGTGTGCAATAGCCGAAAGGGAAACTCCACAACCTCGTACGCGATGAAATAGTCGTCGGGATCGAAGGCCTTGAGGCGCATTTCCTTCGGCGAAAAATCGAAACTACACTCATTCATGGCCTCTTCCCAGGCCTCTAGAAAGTCGTTTTCAAGGTTAACGTTGTTTACCGTAGCCAGCCAACCTCCTGGCTTAAGGATTCGACGAAATTCCCGCTTCGCGTCAGCAGGCTCCATCCAATGCAAAGAGTGAGCAGCCGTTATCAGTTCCACGCATTGGTCAGGCAACGTAGTGCTTTCTCCCTTACCATCTACACTTCTAAAAGCGAACTGCTCCCCTAGCCTTTCTTCAGCCTTGAGACGCATTTCAGCATTAGGTTCCACGGCGTAAACCGTTTTCGCTTTGGCAAGCAATAGCTCGGTAAGTATACCCGTTCCGGAACCTATATCCGCAATCGCCGCATCCTTTTTCAGATCAGAAACTTTGACGATGTAATCGATAGCTTCGGGCACATAATGCCATCGATACTTCGCATAGTAATTTGCCTTATGGCTAAATATGCTCGTAGTAATCACGGGGCGGGGACAGCCTACCTACCTATCGATACACTATTCGAAGCGCAATGCCTTAATATAATTTTGAAGCGGAACTTATGGACTGCGATTCGTCAGAAGAATTTTGCTGATAAAAGGCTAGAGGCGAAATACGCCTCGCTCAATTGCAACGACGATAGGCAAACCCATGAATGCCAGCCCAAACCAAAGCTCGAATCTAAGAAAGTGTCTAATAAATCAATTCTAATGCGATTTTGCACGATGGTAGGGAGGCTTGTCCGTTCGGCTGAGCTCACGACCGAAGCCTCAAGCCTCCATATATATGCATCCGAAGCGGAGGCTTGGGGACCCGTCTTCGAGGGACTACGCCGTGGCACGCGAGCCTCCCTACCTCGATTCCCAAAGGTGGCGCGAGGCAGCCTGCCTCGGCGTAGCTGATAAACGAAGACGGGTCCTCGACTCGCGTTCAACCAATGTAAAAACGCGTCGAGGACGCCGCGTTCCACCTTTTTGGATACTTATTGGGCTCTCTCTAAGAAAGCGTCTAACAATTCGTCAACCCGCAGTTCAGCCTTCAATGGTCTCACGGCCATTACTACATTTCCAGGCGTAGCAATCCCAATTCCCTAGCGCGATACAACAGAAACGATAGAGTTCTCATTATTCGTTACCTTTGTATGTATTTATTAATTCAATACAAAAGTGTCTTCAATTTTTCCAAGGCAAGATCGCTTTTCCATCGTACGTTTCCGGACTGGCTTCGGCATATTGCAAAAACGATTCGAGAATCGGGCGCGCAACGATACCCAACCAGCGACTGGAATGGAACTTAGTGTTCTTTCCAGCGTCACGGAAAGAGTTCGTTTTCCGCCCAAAATCCCACATCGAAATGGTCCCAACGTTATCTAGGAAAATATCCGGCGCCCTTTTGCTAGGGCTTTTATGCGTTTTCGGTAATGCGACTCACGGGCAAGAGGAGGTACGCTATGTCAACGACATGCGATGGGTTCTTGGCGACGTAAAGCAGGGATTCATTCATGATCGGATTAAAACGGAGGCTCACGTGGAGAGCCTGCTGGTCGGCTTCAAGAATCTTAAGGTCAACGGCATACGAGTGCCCATTTTCGCCGCCAATGTGATACCGGACAAGGCGACATTCGACTACTTCTTTCGTCGGGCCAGAGAGGAAGGCTTCAAGCTTTTCGCCAACCCGGTTTTAACGGATGGCGGTCTGCGCATCGCTAGCAACATGTTCTTTGGCGACGCGCCCAGCGCTTTAGACGATCCGGTCAAAACGCAGACTTTGATCAATCGCATTCTGGAGTTCGCCGAGGAATATCCCTGCGACTGGATTTGCCCCTTCAATGAGGATCAATCTCCTGGCAAGAAGTGGTCACCGGCTCAATACAACCAGATCTTTTCCGCGCTCTACCAGAATTTGAATGGAGCGGAATTGATCGGACCTTGCCAATGGGGTCTACAAGCCGGAAACGCGACCTTTACCGATACGGACGTCATGCAGTACGTCTCGGTCGCGACGACGCACAATCTCGGCTTCGACCATGATCTCTGGCCCACCTTCATCAAACATGCGAAGAGCTTGGATTTGCCCGTGTGGGATTCCGAAGTGAACAACAACGCCAAAGATGGAGGGATTTCGCGTATCGAGGCTGCTATTAACAACAAGGTAGACGGATTGGTGCTCTACAACAGCTGGAACGCTATCGATGAAACGAGCGGCGAGCTCAAGAACGCGAACCTCTATGTCCGCGAATACATCATCGATTCTATCGTAGTTGCGGATGCGCTACACCTCGAGCCAATAGGCGGCAAGCTCGCTCTTTCATGGGACGATACGGGACTGCGCCTGCAAGAAGCGGCCAAAGTCGATGGACCCTGGGAGAACGTGACCAACGCGGTCTCGCCGCATGAGGTCGCTTGGTCGGGAGCGTCGCGATTTTATAGATTGATCGGGGAGTTGGAAAAAGCGGAACGACCTGCCACGACAGCCGTTTCTATCCTGCATAACCCATCCGGCCAGTATCTGGCCTTCGATGATCAGAGCAACGCCTTCAGCCTGAGCGCGACGCTAACACCGGACGCGCAGTGGAGCAAGGTCGCGGTCGATGCCCAATGGTTTTATCTGGAGCATACGGAAAGCGGCGAACGCCTAGGTTCCGTCGACGGTACGGAAATGGTCATCGCCGATGCGGCGGATTCAGACAGAGCTTACCATTGGCTCATTTACGACGATGACGAAAGCGATTGGATTCGCCTGATCCAGCGAGCAACGGAAAAGCGACTTCACATCCGCCCAGATGAAACGCTCTTCCAGCTTGGCCCCAATAGCTGGACCGGAGACAACAGTCGCTGGCAACTCGTCGCGATCCCCTAATCCATTCCGATAGCCATTCTCCAAGGCTTCCGCCTACTCAGTGAAAATTGGATACGGCGAGACAAGCCTTTGTGGCAGGCCCTACTTCGCCAAGGCTACGTCGCAGCAGGCAGGCCTCAAAACGCGAGATAGCTATCAATATTGATCAGAAGTCTATTCTCTGGGGTAACAACGTTTATTGATAAAAGGCAGGCCCTTGTCAGGAGGCGGGCGCATGTCAAAAAGACCTGAGGTCGCTAGGCCAATCTGGAAACGGATTACTTTTGGCAGCGTCCGGAGCGTTTCCAAGGTCTCGAATGACTTGCCTCCAATTTGCTAAATTGGCGTTATCTACTCTCGCCTGAGGGCTTCAAGCGGTGGGCGATCGGCAATGCCGATGCTATTGGCCAGTCCCGTGACAAGGGTCAATACGCTAGCGAATCCCATGGCCGCCAAAGTGAGGCCCCAGGGAATATGGAAATCCACTTTGAAAAGATAGGTAGCGATAGCCCAACCGCCAACTAAAGATAACAGAATTCCGGATACACTAGCCAAAGCTCCAATCAAGGCATATTCGATGGACATGATCTTGCGTATTTGACTAGCGGATGCGCCAAGGGTTCGGAGCAAGACTCCTTCTCGAGTCCTCTGATAACGACTGGTAATAACAGCTGAAACGAGGGCTATCAGTCCAGTGGCAATGGTGAAGGAGGCCATGAAGCGAACCACAAACCCTACCCTATCGATAATCGATTTCAGACTGTCGAGCACCATCGCCAAATTAATGGCGGAAACATTAGGATGTTGAAGAACGATGTCCCGCTGCAGCTTTGCGATTCCCTCTCTGCTTAAAGATTTGGCCGCCGTAATGAAGGTTGCAGGGGCTTCTTCCAGGACTCCCGAAGGGAAGACGACAAAGAAATTAGGGCGAAGACGACGCCAGTCGACTTTACGAAAACTCGTCACAACCGTTTCTACCTCGAGGCCCTGGACGTCCCAAAGCATTTTGTCTCCAATTTCCAACTTCAGAGCTCTGACGATGCGTTCTTCAACGGATATGGGAATCGGTTCGCCACTATCGAGAGACGCCTGGGACTGAAAAGCGCCAGCAATGAGCTCCTCATCATCTCGAATATAGTCACGGTAGGTCGAACGGTATTCACGACGGAACGCCCAACCCTCGATATCTTCTCCCGACTCTCGAATCTCCTCTCGAGTCAAACCATTCAATCGCTTCAACCTCATAGTCACTATAGGTTCCTGAGGATGGATATAGGAGTCCGCTTCTCGTATTATCTCATCAACCGAAGCAGTTTGATCACGCTGTATATCGAAAAAGAAAACGTTCGGCTGATTGGCATCCACTGTCATATCGCTTCTTCGCAATAGACTCTCTTCGCTGAGATAAAGAGTATAGATCAGAAAGAAGCCCATACCCAATATAACCGTGAGAAATACCGTGCGATTATTAGGGCGATAGAGATTGGACAGTCCTTGCCTCCAAACATAGGGAAGCTTTCTGCTGGCGGTTTTTCGTAACAGATATCTCAATACGAATCCTGTGAATCCCAAAATGGTGACCGCGCCCGCCAGACCAACGACAAACGCAGCAGCGTAAAGCTTCCTTTCGCTATTGGCGAGCGTAAATCCAAGCGCTAGAAGACCGATTATTAAAAAAACTAGCCAAACGATCCAATCTCTACTTGGGTGAAAGCCGTCTTCATAGATGGCTCGCAGAGCTCGAAGAGGCGAAACTTTCCTGATGGGGAGCAAGGGAATAAAGGCGAAGAGAGAAGCGAATACCCATCCGAATCCCATGCTTGCCAATACTTGCAGCCAAGCAATATTGACGGACAGCTCGAACGGAAGGAACGGCTCTACAACGCTTGGTATGAGTTGCTGGATTCCAATACCCGCCATTCCTCCAATAGCGGCTCCAATCAGTCCCGTAGAAAAAACCTGTATGCAGAATATGGAGAAGCTTTGCCTTGAGGAACAGCCGAGACATCGAAGCAAAGCCACGGATTGGATCTTTTCCCTTAAGTAGACTTCTACGGCGCCCGCAATCCCCACACAACCAAGAAGGAGCGTAACGAAACCGGAGAGATTCAGATAACTCGTCATCGCCTCAAGCGTGTTCTCTACACCGTCTAGCCTGTTTTCGATGGTATTGAAGCCAACATCATTTCCGTTAAGCATCTCTCGATTCTCTTGAAGCATCTGTTCGGTTCCTCCTCCCATCCCCTCTTCGAAAAACAAGTATTGGCGATAACGAACACGACTGCCAAACTGCAGGAGACCTGTTTCCTCGATAAAGGATCTAGGGACAAGTATACGGGGAGCAAAGGTCCCCGCGACGAGCGTTTCTCCGGGAAGCTTTCTCATTTCTCCAATTATCCTGAAATCGATATTTCCGATCCGAGCCAAATCCCCCACCTGAAGATCGTGCTGCGTTATCAAACTGTCCTCTACAATGGCCACCGGTTCATCATTATTTGCAACACGAAGCCCTTGAGGAATTGTATCCAACTCTCCATACCAAGGAAATCCGCCTTCCATTCCACGAACTCGAACCAGCCTCGTTTCTTCATTGCGAGGGAAATAGACCATAGTGGAAAACTGGATATCACTCCCTTTATCATCGGCTGCCAGCGATTGAAAAAACGCTTCAACTTCCGGGGCAAATTCCTTTCGGCTGTGAAATTCCAGGTCCGCGCCAAGAAGCTCTTGGGCTTGACGCTCCACTTCCTGGTTCAGGTTCTCGCTGAATGAGCTAATAGCAACCAACGCCGCAACGCCAAACACCACAGACATAGCGAAGAAAAGCAGTTTTCGCCACTGGCTTCGGGCGTCGCGCCAAGCCATTTTCCATATCCAGAATTTGGATGCATTGCTATCAGGTCGAAGAGGCATAGTCTGCTAGGAATCGGCTTTATCGTCCAACTGCCCATTGCGAATCGGAATGATTCGATCGGCTCGACGGGCTAACTCCAGATTGTGGGTAACCAAGACCAAGGTAGTTCCCGCATCGCGATTCAATTCGAAGAGCAGTTCGACGATAGATCCGCCCGTTTCCGTATCCAGATTTCCAGTAGGCTCGTCGGCGAACAGAATTTTCGGCTTATTGATGAAGGCTCGAGCCAGGGCCACGCGTTGCTGTTCGCCGCCAGAAAGTTGAACGGGATAGTGATCGAGACGCTCGCCTAAGCCAACTTTTCCTAACAGTTCTTCAGCAAGATCCTCGGCCCCCGAGGCGCCAACTAGCTCGATGGGCACCATGACATTTTCCAAGGCGGTTAAAGTCGGGATCAGTTGATAGTTTTGAAAAACAAAGCCGATGAAGCGATTGCGATGCAGGGCGCGTTCGTCTTCGGTCATGGCTTCGAGCCGCTCGCCGCAAAGTCGAACTGACCCTTGGGTGGGCTTGTCCAGTCCAGCGCAGATGCCAAGCAAGGTAGACTTGCCGCTACCGGAAGGGCCAATAATGGATACAGTCGATCCTTCGGAAATGGAAAGCGTTACTTTTTTTAAGACGTCTAGGCTGTGTTGCCCGCTGCGGTAGGTTTTCGTAATGCCATCGAGTAAAAGAATATCCTCCCGTCCGTTATTCCCATTCATGGGAACCGATTTGGTATTTACCTGTAGCAGATAAGCAATCGGATAATTCGATTGCCTCGCAAGCGAATGATTTGAGAAGTTTTGAATAGAGTTTCGATATGGGTTTTCGCAATCGCCTGCTATTTATCCTGTTAGCCGTCAGCTTGAGTCTGATAAAGCTTACCTTACGGGCGGAAGCGGAAACGAAATCGATATTGTTTCTAGGCGATAGCCTCACAGCCGGTTATGGGGTCGAGCCAGAGCAGGCCTACCCTAAGCTAATCGCGGAAAAAATCCAGGCGGCCAATCTGCCATTCGAAGCGATTCCATCAGGGCTTAGCGGCGAGACAAGCGCGGGAGGGCTGCGACGCTTGAACTGGGTAATGCGAAGACCGATCGATGTCCTTGTACTTGCATTGGGGAGCAACGACGGGCTGAGGGGATTCGACCTTTCGGATACACGCAAAAATCTGCAAGGGATCATCGATCAAGCGCGAGAAAAGAATCCTGAGATCCAAATCGTTATCGCCGGTATGTTGATGCCTCCCAATCTAGGTCCACGCTACACAAGCGAATTCAAAGCGCTTTTTCCCGCTCTGGCGGAAGCCAACAACGCCGCTTTGATACCCTTTCTATTAGAGGGCGTGGGAGGGCAACCGGAACTGAACCTCGCAGACGGGATTCATCCAAATCCGAGGGGCCACGAGATAGTGGCGGAAAACGTCTGGAAGGTGCTCGAGCCATTGCTGGCAGAGTAGCCGTTCGGACCCCGTTTCGAGCTTCCGCCTTAAGGGCAAATCTCCACAAAGCCCCTACCTTCACGATAACTAAAACCTGATTCGTTAAAAACTTGCTAATTCTGATGGCTTATTGTAATAAATTCGTGAAAATCAAACTATGCTTGGGAGAGATAGAAAGCGAATCGGCTATGTCGCGGCTGGGATTGCCCTTATATTCTCAGCATTTCTGGCTGTCGAAAAAGCGACTGACCTGGGGCAGGAATCGCATTCCGAACGCGCCGATTCTCTTACACAAGGGGTAGATCGAACTTTCTCGATAGAAGGGGCGGAAATCGGAGATTCGGAGCAAGTCTTCGAAAGACGATACACGGAAGAATCGAAATATGTCATCCGCCAGCGAAAGGAAAATCTGACCGATCTAGTAGTCAGAGCGGCCGATGAATTCGAATTCAAAGGATCTTCTGAGTCCCTCGTCATTCCGACTTTCGATGGAGAGCGCTTAACGATTCGAATTGAAAACCTGCAGCGGCCAGATTCTCGAAAAGGGGTAATCTCCGGAAGGATCGAAAAAGATCCGTTCAGCCTGGCTGTTCTTTCCTGGGTTGGCGACGCTGTTTCCGGCTCGCTACACGTTCCCGCCAAACGAAAAGTCTACGAGATTCGCTACGCTGGAGGAGGCGAATCCTATATCAGCGAAATCAATACAAGCAATTTAGGCGGCTGCGA
>JANQKI010000239.1 GCA_028281165.1 Opitutaceae bacterium
GGTTTGGTTTTGGGATCGAAAGATTCGATAAGAGTGACTGCCGTGAAGGCGGCTTTCATGTCCTCTTGATTTTCGACAATCATCAGGAGGTTCCCTTGCTTGTTGAACGATTCTTCGAGCTTTTTAAACGATCCGCCTAGTGACTCGATCTCTTGATTCCAAACTGAATTCGATGAAAACGCGTAGTTTGGAAATAGGCTAAAAACTATCACCATAAATCTAATACAACGATTCATTTCTGTTCGTTTATATAGACTGTGATGATGAATTCGATACGGAATATCCAAGCGATTCAACTTTTTTGACGAGGGCGGAAGCATCTAGATTCACTCCGTATACCTGGGCCTTCCCTCGCTTCAAATCGACGATCACTTTGCTGGTACTCTTATTTGACTTTAATCCTTCCAAGACCGATGTCCGACAATGATCGCAAGTCATGCCCTCTACGCTCAAGGTTACCAGCTCCGTTGGTTCGTCTCTTGATTTTCTGCCGCTAGCCATTGAACTTATCTTTACGGCTCCTTTTTTCCAAACCAGCAGCAGAATTAGAATAACGCCACTGGCGTGCTTCCACCAAGCCAAGCCCATTTCGTGATGCATCATGCTTCCGCCTAAGGATCCATCGTCTAGAAAAAAGTGATACAGCAAAGCCGCGATCCATGCTGTGATAATCACGCTTCCTAAATAAATGAGGGTTTCTTTCCCGCCAATAATCACTTTCATGGCGGAGATTGTCGCGATATTGGTCGCTGGGCCAGCTATAAGGAGTACGAGAGCTGCGCTTGGAGGCAGCCCCGAATCGATTAAGGCCAGCGCCAGTGGAATGGAGCCTGTCGAGCAGATATAGAATGGCGTCGCTACTAGAGTTGTCAGAAGAATACTGGAGAAGACGCCTCCCGGAAGTTGGCTTAGCAAGTCGGCCGGAGCTAAGGCGCTAATGAGTCCAGCGATTAGAAAACCCAGGATGAGGGCATTGGCAATGTCCCCAGGCAGCCCAATAAAACCGTGGCTCAAGCTTTCTCTCCAACTGGATGTTCTGGTTTTGGACAGATTTGCAGTCTCTTCTTCTTTCCGATCTTCTTTGGTGAAGGCTTGCACTACGCTTCCCGATAGAATGCCGGTTGCGAAAGCGACAATCACTCGATAGGTTGCCATCACAGGCCCCAGCATTCCGTAGGTGGCAAGAATGCTATCGATTCCGGTTTGCGGCGTAGAGGCGAGGAAGGAAGTAGCTGCTCCCTTGCTTGCCCCATGTTTTCGGATACTAGCGGTAACTGGAATAACGCCACAGGAGCAAAGCGGCATAGGCACCCCGACAATCGAAGCGTAAACGATGGAGCTAAAGCGACGCTTTCCTAGCACGTTCTCCACCCAGCTTTGCTTTACGAATTTCTGCAGCAAAGCGGCGACTGCAAATCCTAGCAGAAGGTAGGGAGCCATTTCCGCCACCATCAACCAAACGTGCTGAAAGTACTTTTGAAAGATCTGCATTTGTATTCAAATTTTAATTAAGCGCGGATTTAACAACTAGCAATCGAACAGTCGTAATCTATCACTTGATAACGTAAAGGTGGCTTGATTCCACTTTAAAACATGCCTTGTTTGGCTTTTCTGAAAACGAACAAATCTACTCTATTCAATCCCGATTTCCCATTTCGACCTGCCGCTCTGCCTTTCCACTATGGATGGCTTATTGCCATCACTGCCGCAAGCGGAATGATCGCCAGCATCCCAGGACAGACTATTGGAGTAAACGTTTTTACGGAAAAGCTGATTGAGGTTTTGGGCATTACGCGTTCCGACGTGAGTTTCGCTTATCTAATTGGGACGACGACCAGTGGCTTCCTTCTTATTTGGGCGGGACAACTTTACGATATCCTTGGGTCTCGCAAATTGATCGCATTCTCGAGCATAGGGCTGGGCTTGTCGCTTTGCTACATGAGCCAGGTGGATTTTCTTCCGCTTAGGATAGCTTCGCTTTTCGAGGGCGAATCTCATCTGCGACTCCTTTTTATTGCTAGTCTTACGATAGGTTTCTTTCTCATCCGGTTTTGCGGACAGGGTCTTGTTACCATGGCGGGTCGCAACATGGTTGGCAAGTGGTGGAAATACCATCGAGGAAAGGTCCTGCCATTCAGCGGCATATGTGTCAGCGTTTGCTTTTCTCTAGCCCCCAATGTTTTCAATGCTTTGATAGAGTGGGTTGACTGGCGGGCAGCTTGGCAAATTCTGGGCCTTTCTCTTGCTGTGGGATTCGCCCTTTGGGGATGGCTGACCTTTCGCGACAACCCAGAAGAGTGCGGGCTTTCGGTTGATGCTGGGATTCCTCCCGGAGAGAAACAGAAGGATGATCCCGAATTTTCAGTGGTGAGAGACTTTACCAGAAAAGAAGCGATCTCCTGTTTTGCCTTCTATATTTTTTGTGGCGTCTTCGCGCTCCAAGCCGCTTACAATACGGCCTACACCTTTCATGTCATTTCCGTGAGTGAGGAGATTGGCATGTCCAAGACAAAGATCCTGAATCTCTTCATTTTGATGGCAGTGATCGGCGGAGGCATCAGCATTGTGGTTGGCTGGATGAGTGATAAATATCGCCTAAAGTATTTTGTAGGCTTCATGGCTTCCGGGATGGCGGTTTCTTCGATCGGCCTCATTACTCAAATTCCAAATCTCATGCCGGTCCTCCTGACTGTAGGAATGGCTATCACGGGAGGTTGCTTTGGGACCGTTAGTGGAGCTTTTCTCCCTCGGTATTTCGGTCTCACTCATCTAGGAGCTATCAGCGGCATGATGATGTCTACCATGATCATTTCCAGCGCTATTGGGCCCTACGCTTTTAGCAAGCTGCGAGACATCTATGGTTCTTATCAGCCAGCTTATTGGGCGACATTCGTTTTCGCGGTATTCTTGGTAATTGGCTCCTTTTGGGCCAACAATCCCCAGCGTGGGATCAAAGCCGAGATGGAAGCCGAAGCCGAGTCGTCTTAAACTGGACTATTTCTGAAAGAGGAAGAACTCGTAGGTCTTCGCCTCGATAAACTTTTCGGCGTCGATCAAATCGCGATCCTGATTGACGCGATTGATTTTCTTGCGAAAAAGCCAGCAAAGGAATTTCCAGGATCTAGCATGTTTGTATCGAATTTTCTCTGACAGAATGTCGGCTCCCAGCAGAATCTTCTCAGCCCAAAGTTTGGCGATCTCCAGAGTCTTGGCCGCCTCCTTGGTTATATCGCGATGCTTGACAATTTCCAGTTCACTGGTTTCGGCGGTCTTTTTGAAATTCGTGTAGTTGTGTCCGCTCCTCGATAACACGCCCTTTGCTGTGTCCTTCACAAAATAGTCGCAAACCATTAGGTGGCCACCTTCCTTTAAAGCCTTTTTAGCTACCTCGAAAACGCTGTCTAGCGGGATGTACTGACACGATTCGCTCATGATGATGCAATCGTATTCAGTTTGTGGATCAAAGTCCTCGAAACGGCAAAAGTGAAAGGTCGTCTGTATGTTTTTTTGAAAATTCTCCTTTTGGTTGATGTCTGGCGAAAGTCCTTCTACCTGGAAGCCTCGCTTGAGCAACTCCTTGCAAAGAACGCCCGTTCCGCAGCCGACATCCAGGATGCGATTCGCTCCCTCGGGGATGTTGTCGATAAGATAGTTTTCGTAGCGCTCCTGAGCAGCCTTCAGATTTTCCAAGGTCAACTCATCATCGAGATCCCAAATCCCGTAGTGTAGTCGTTCGAGTCCTAAGACATCGCTATAGAATCTGAGCGCTCGGTCGTTTTTCGGTTCCTTGACCTTGGTTGGCATGTGGTTCGAGGAAGTAGGTAATAGGAAGACTGTGGGTACGAGGAGAAGAATCACAGCGATTGCCGCTTCTTTTAAAAAAGTCTAGCCAAAGATTCGCTGCCTTCTCTGCGGCTGAGCGCGACAGGCCTATTTGAGACCTGCGTTATTCCGCGTATTGACGGGCAGGCGAGCCCGGGCGACGAGGCCTTTCGGCATCGCGGGAGCCATGTCGAGATGACCTCCTTTCAAGGCTAATTGGGTACGTATGCGGAAAAGACCGATCTTATGGAGGGGAGCGGAAACCGTTTTAAGTTTTTCGTCCAGCCCAACACCGTCGTCCTCAACCTGTAAGACCCACTCGTCCTCGTCTCTAAACAGAGAAACGATACACAAGGTCGCTTTGGCATGTTTTACGACATTTGTGATCAGCTCCTTGAGAACATCGAAGAGAAGCTCTTTTTCTTCCTCCATCTCAATGGCTTGTTGATCCGCCAAGCTAAGCGTCACGTCTAGCCCGTGGCCTTTGCGTGTCATGGTTACCAAGCGCTTGGCCGCTACGGTAA
Organism: Opitutaceae bacterium; assembly: GCA_028281165.1. Classification (GTDB taxonomy): domain Bacteria; phylum Verrucomicrobiota; class Verrucomicrobiia; order Opitutales; family Opitutaceae; genus JANQRT01. The sequence continues at coordinate 4,347 of JANQKI010000239.1, forward strand.
AGCCGTCTTTCGATGGATCGGGCAATGCCAGTTCAGAAATCGGTTCTTTGGAAAAATCGAATAGAAATCCCTGTTCGTTAGCGGCTTGCTTTTTGGAGCGAGTGATCGACTTAAGGACTTCTTGGAAGGCCGTCTTTTTGTTTATGATGAGGCTGCTGCTCTCATCTTGTTTTGGCTCTTCTTTTTTCTTTTTGGCTTTGGGAGTTTTCTTGCTCTTTGGCGCCTTAGCTGGCGTTGCTGCTTCCTTTAAGTCAGGACCCCTTTCCTCGACTACCGTTGGCTCGGATTCCTCTTTTTCTTTCTTCTTTGGTTTTTCTACTTTTCTCAGAGCGGGCTCGATTTCCGGTAGAGATTCGGCGATCTGCTTTGATTCCGCCGGGTTCAGTTCCGAAGCAAGAGCCTGCAATTTGCGGTTCGCTTTGCTCAAGACTTCCTCTCTGGCTTTGAGGGCTTCCTCAATCTCCGTATTGGCCTCGACGATACGCTCGAAGAGATCGTTGGCCTGAGAGATTCTTCGAACGACACCAATAATGGCTGGTCGATCAGCGACGCTACCTGGAAGCACTTGCCCTCGAAGTTCGACGACCGGCAGGGGCATCGAACTCGCGTTGAGTCGTGCTTGGACTTTGATATCCCGTTCGAAGGTGTTTACGCAGGCTAGCAGATCGCGCAGCTTTTCTCGGTCTTCTGGATAAATCGCTTCTAAAACCTCGTTCAATGAACGCAAAGCGATGGGCGTTGATAGACCAAGCACTTCGCGACAAACGGCTCCGAGTTCAAACTCGCCTTCGTTGAGGAAGTAAGTCCAGGTTCCAAGCTCTCCAGCGTTAAGGGCCAGGTTGAGGCGATCACGAAGCATCGACCGCTCTGTTGCTAGGAAATGCTTTTCGAGTGTAGAGTGAACGACGTGCTCAACCAATGATGGCGACATGTCTTCTTTGCACAGTACATCGTCGATGGTATCCGGTCTTTGGTAATCCAACACGTCGATGGAGCGGCGGGAAACCAGTCCGAGGATTGGGTTCTCGAATCCTATTTGTCTCAATTTCGCGACTACTTCTGATGTGTCCTCGTACTCGCTCAGATTGAGGAATACCAGATCGAAGCAACAGGCCTTGAGCAAGTTGGCCCCCTCTTCGATAGTTCTGCACCTTTGGAGTTTGTAGTCCTTCAAGCGAGACCGCTTCAGGTCAGCTCTTAAAGTAGCCGCATCATCTTCATCGCTAATGATGGAGAGCATGAATAACGTTCCGTGAATCTGGCTAATCGCGGAATGGCTCGAAGTATCGCTCTCTCGTTGAGACTGGGCTCTGGGCATTTGCTATACGCTGAGAATCCGAAACGAGAAAGAGATCGTCTGGTTTTGGCGTTTTCGTACAACGCAATTTGAAGCGAGGCGTTTCCTTCCCTTGAATTGACTCGTTCTAGATTCTAAGCGCATTTATTGGCGAAATAGTTTGGCGATTTGATGGACGTAGTGAGGATTTTCTAACTCGGAAAGCTTAAGTGGAGCTTGGCTGACAAGCCTCACAAAACTGTATTGGGGAATGAAGTACGAGGAGATGGCAGTGACCACTATCGCTAATCCAGGCAAGATGGAGGTATGTTTTACTCTTTGTTTGAACATTTTTCAAATATAAGTAAAAAGCCCAAAAGTTATTCACATGTTATTTACAATGAATTGGGACATTTTGTGAATAGATGCTAGCTAATAATGGGATCTGGCGGAAATAGGCTTCATTTTCGTCATTTCAGCGCTCCAAAAGCGGCGCGATATTTTTTCGAAATTATCACCTACAAGTTGACTGTGGGCATTTCGCCTACTAATGGACTGCAACAAATGCCAACAGAGGATTCTGTCTCCACAACCTTATCCAGGGAAAACATACAAGACGCCGTCATTCGGCTCGCAGGCAATTCGCAAGACGGGATCCAATCGATCGGCGGCTTTTTGGCGAGATTGGCAGGCCGTAGCGCTCAGGAGGTCATGACTTACATGACCATTCCGGCTACTATCTCTGGAGGTCCCTCCATCTTTCAAGTTCGGATCGGTTCGGGCGAGGTGCTCTCAGCTGGTGATGAGGCCGACTTCCTCGTGGCCTTTTATCAGCACAGCTACAAAGACCATATCGGCTTTCTTCGCGAAGGAGGCGTTCTTCTTTACGATTCCGATCATGTTGAGCCTGATTTGGATGACCATCGCTTCGTAAACGTGGGAGTGCCTATTGCTGCTCTTACCGTTGAGGCTCTTGGTGGTTCTTCACGCGAGAAAGGTAAGAATCTCTTCACGTTGGGCTTGTTGTCTAGGATTTTCGATTTGGATACAGAAAAGCTGCAGCGCATTTTTGCCGAACGCTTTGGGTCGAAATCGGAGGACGTTCTTCGTAATGCCAAATTGGCCTTTGATGCGGGCTATTCCTATCCCATCGACAACGTTCTGCATCGCTACTTTCATTTCGACGAGGAAGTCCAGCTTGGCTCTAAGCCTCAAGTCACCATGGATGGCAATACAGCCCTCGCGCTCGGGCTGATTGCGGGTGGGGTTCGTCATGGAGCGGGTTATCCTATCACTCCTTGGTCAACCATTATGGAGACATTGCGTTCGCAATTCCCCAAGTACGATGGCCTCTTCGTTCAAGCTGAGGATGAGCTTGCTGCTGTTTCGATGGCGATCGGTTTTTCTTATGCCGGGCGGCTAGCAGTAACGGGTAGCTCAGGGCCTGGGATTTCTCTGAAAATGGAGGCTTTGGGTTGGGCAACGATGGCGGAGATTCCTCTCATTGTGGTGAACATCCAGCGCGGTGGACCAAGCACTGGTTTGCCAACCAACGTTGAGCAAAGCGATCTCATGCAGGCCATTTATGGTAGCCACGGGGATGCTCCACGAGTCGTGCTGGCAGCTATGAATGTGGAGGATTGCTTCTACATTGCGATTGAGGCTGCGCGCATTGCCCAGGAATTCAGTACGCCTGTATTCATTCTGTCCGACATGTCTCTCGCTTCGCGAATCGAGGCGTTTGACGAGCCTGATTTGGAAAAGATCATGCTCAAACCGACTTTGGACCTTTCCGATCGCCCAGCCGATTTTAAGCCGTACCCGCTAGATAAAATGACGCGGCATGCTCCTCCTGGCTCGTGGATTGAGGGTGGCGTTTTTCCACAGGTCACAGGCCTCGAGCACGACGAAACAGGGCATCCTTCAGCCAACCCCGAGATGCATAAGAAGATGATGTCAAAGCGTCGTGATAAGATTAAGGCTTTAGCTGACGCGATGATGCCTTCCTCCGTTTATGGGGACAAGCAAGGAGACACTTTGATAGTTGGCTGGGGATCGACTTGGGGGCCTATGCGCGAGACGGTGATTCGCGAGCGGGACAAGGGTCGTAAAATGGGTCATCTGCATCTCCGCTATTTAAATCCTTTGCCCAATGACCTGGCTGAAGTATTCGATCGTTATAAATACATTCTCGTGGTCGAAATGAATGACGAAGGCTTAAATGGATACGGCCAACTTGCTACTTTGCTCAGGGCTAAAACGTGCAACAATTCAATCCGGAGCCTGACTAAAACGGATGGTCTGACTTTCAAGATCCGAGAGATTATGCTCGGTATTCAAGCGATTCACGACGAATAAGCTAACCTTTTACCCCAAACCTAATTTCGAAATGAGTTCATCACCAGTTGCCGTCAAAGCGGAAAAGGGCGTTGTCAAAAAGAAGGGTCTAGCTGCCGATCATCCAACCTGGTGTCCAGGCTGTGGAGATTTTGCGGTCCTGGCAGCCTTCTACAAGGTTCTCGAAAAGCTGCAGTTGCGGCAGGAGCGCATCGTTACGCTAGCAGGGATCGGCTGCTCCTCGCGCTTTCCCTATTTTGTGAATACGCATGGAGGCCACTTCATTCATGGTCGCGCCCTACCATTCGCCTCAGGCGTTTCGCTCGGTAGAGAGGATCTGCATGTCTTCGTTTTCGGAGGCGATGGAGACGGATTTTCTATCGGCGGGAACCATCTTGATCACGCTGGCCGCAAGAACATTAACATGACCTACGTGATCATGGATAACAGCGTTTATGGTCTTACAAAGAAGCAGACGTCACCTACCTCGCCTCAGGGTTTTCGTTCTAAAACCGATCCGACTGGAGCGATCGACCGACCGACGAATCCAATGCGTAAGATCCTTTCAAGCGGAGCGACCTTCGTCGCCCGCACCCATGCCACTCAGATCAAGCATATGATGGAAATGTACGAACGCGCCATCCAGCACGAGGGATTCTCAGTCATCGAAGTCCTTAGCGAATGTGTCGAGTTTTACGCAGGAGCCTTCGACGCGGCTATTCCGCGCAAAGGCGGAGAATTCGTGACTATAGATGAGAGCGAGCATGACGTAGGAAATATGGCCGATGCCCTTGCCATTGCGGAGGAGGCTTGGCCGGGCCGTTTTGGCCTCTTCTATCAGGCCAACGAACCAACCAAGAATGCGCTCGAACGCGACATTGTGGAAAAAGCTCGATCTAAAACGAACAATGCTAGCGATCTCGAACTTCTTCAATCGACTTTCAATCTCATGAAGTAGGTTGATCAACCTCTAGCATAGGTTCCTCAAGCAAAAGAAAACCCGGCTAATCCAAGCCGGGTTTCTTTGTAGTTAACCAACCAACTAAGAAAGAAATATGTTTTGCGGGCGAATGAATAGCCAAGTCTGGATGGCTTCTTCTTAATTCGACCCGTTTCGTGGTTCTCTTAACGTTAAAAACGCCTTAAAGCTTTCGTTTGATAGATTGTTTCCATCAGTGCCTGATTGTCGCTGTAACAAATATCCGAATACGTTTTTAAGAGCGTTTCGTTTCTGCTCTAGGATTGCTGGACACGAAAAAGCCGGTCTTTATTGACCGGCTTTTCGTCATCAAAAAGGAATACGGAGTGTTCTAACGTTAACTTGCCGAATGGCTGTTATACCTGAATGGCAATAATCAAAATCTTAATGACAGCATCGTCAGTTTACACCGATTTTACAAGCAAAACAGGTCCTCAACTCCTTGTGGGGGAGAGCCTTAGATTGCTTAGCTTATTGGTTTCGAGAATATGAAGAGGAAGGAAACGGGTCGCTCAACTAGCTGCCGTTGTCGCAAGTGATCGCGCTAGTGTTGCTTCCACCATCTTGCTCAGACCGGCATTCGCTTCGCTTATTCGTTGAGCCAACATGTATGCTGGGGTCGTTACGATATTCAGATTGTCATCGACCACGATATCCTCAACGGGGCAGTCGACATGCGAGCCTCCCCATTTTTCCAGGGCTTGAGCTGTTCCAGCATCGGTTCCAATGGTGAACCTGATACCTTGAGGACCGAAAAGCTTTGCCGCAACCGCCGGGGCTATGCAGGCGAAAGCTAGAGTCTTGCCCAGTTCATGAGCTTTCAAAAGCTTTGCTTCAAGTTCCTCATTTACAGTCAGGTTTTCGGCATCGAATGCGAAATTGCATAGGTTCTTTGCTGCTCCGAACCCGCCTGGAAGAATGATGGCCTGATAAGCTGCTGGATCGAGTTCGCTCAGCGCCTTGATCTCGCCGCGAGCGATACGCGCTGATTCTTGCAGGACATTACGAGAAGCTTCCTCGACGGGCTTGCCTGCCACGTGATCGATAACATGAGCTTGATTGATGTCGGGAGCAAAACAGTCATAGGATGCCCCCGCTTGATCTATTGCCAAAAGGGTCAGAACTGACTCGTGAATCTCGGCGCCGTCAAAGACGCCACAACCTGAAAGGACAACTGCTACTTTGTTCATGATACTTCTACTGCTTGCGTTTTCGTATTCATATGAACGAGGATTGACTCTCTGGCAATGACGTTCGGTAGATTGCTTGCTGCGGATTTTGAAATTCTGCTAGAGCTGTATCGAAATTAAAGCGACGTCTTTTTTAACTATCATTATGCCTTCAACAACACAACTGAACGTAGCTGTTATAGGGGCGGGAGCCATTGGATTAAAGCACATGGAGGGTTTTGCAGGCCACCCATCTGCTAGGCTGGCTGCCGTTGCCGAGACAAGTCAGGAGAGAGGGCAAGCTGCCATTGACGAATTTGAGACGGCCATGCTGTTCCAGGACTATCGTGAGGTCCTAGATGATAACAGTGTCGATATCGTGAGCATAGCCCTGCCTAATCACCTTCATGCCCAGGTTGCGTTGGAAGTTCTCGAGGCCGGCAAGCATCTTGTCCTTGAGAAGCCGATGGCCACAAATGCGGTTGATGGGCAGAAGATTGCCGATCTGGCTAAGGAGAAAAATCTTCATCTCATGGTGGGGCAAAATCAGCGTTTCACCCTTGAGGCTCAGACTTTAAAGCGACTCTGCCTAGAAGGGCGCTTAGGAGACGTCTACTACGCGAAAGCGGCTTGGTTGCGTCGGAGCGGCATTCCTCGAATAGGCAGTTGGTTTACGGCTAAACGATTTGCGGGAGGCGGTTGCATCTATGATATCGGAATCCACGTATTGGATTTAGCATTACATTTTTTAGGCGATTTTGATGCCGTATCGGTCTCGGGTCAGACTTTTTCGAAATTTGGACCAAGAGGGTTGGGTGAAGGGGAGTGGGGGAAATCCGAGAAGGATCCTGACCAGCCATTTGATGTGGAGGATTTCGCTTCGGCCTTCATCCGCCTTAAATCGGGCAAAACGCTACAGCTTGAAGTTTCCTGGGCTGCTCATCTTGAGACGCGAGACGTTAATGGCGTCCAATTGTTTGGGGAGGATGGGGGAGCAACTTCAAATCCCCTAAAACTCTTTCGTTCGGAAAATGGCGAGCCGGTTGTTGAAGAGCCAGAGCTTGCTGAGCCGTTAGTAAATCCAGATCGGATGCAGCATTTTGTAGATGTCGTTTTAGGTGAAGCGGAGTCTTTCGTGCCTGTGGAAGAATCGTTGAAGGCTCAACGAATTCTAGATATGATCTATCGGTCGGCTGCCTCCGGAGAAGAAATCCGGTTATAATCGTAATCAGGCTATTCATCTCTTCGTTCTGCCTTTAAGACCCTCCTTTGGACTGGTCTTGCGGGAACTCGTTTTCTACGGTTAAGTCTGTTTGACTAAGAACATTGGCATAAAATGACCTTTCGTCTGATATTCGCGGCTATTTTTTTAGTATTCGTTAAAGGGTACTTGCTGGCTGCTGATGATCCACAGAACGCGAGTACCCAGGGTGCCGAGAGCGTCCAGGCAGAAGAGCAACCCGAGATTAAAGAAGCGGCTGTAGAGCCTGAAAAGAAAAAGAGACGCGCCAGCCGTCTTTCTCGCGAGGAGCAATTGGAATTCGAACGAAAGCTTTTAGGCAATGGTCTTAAGTCAAGAGATGGCACCGCATTCCGCGATGAATGGTCTTTCAAGTCGGGTGTTACTAATTTGAATACGCCTTACTACGATGGATGGGTGAATCTCATTCGACAGAAAGGGGCTTTCGAAGATTTTAGCGAAGGGACGGATCCCAACGACTTGCTGGTTGGGATTCTGGTAAATCGGAATTACGTCGAAGCCACAGATTCGGATTACATCAACTTTTACTCGCTGGTTTGGGTGCCTCAAGATTTTGCCTACAGCCTTTTCTCTCAAAGGAATTTCGACGCCTACAAAACTGCCTTGCGGGAGCAAATGGTGGTCCAGCGGAAGGTGATTGCGAATCGCGACGATTTCGAGACGTTTGAGGATTACGTTCGCTTTAAGTTCGGTCGCGACGAGGAAATGGAAAGCTTCGCTGACGGTTACATGATCGAAGCTTCCGAAAGCGACGACCACTTAACCTATTTTTTCACCTTCGAGGCGACTCGACAGGGCAAGAAAGATCAAGTCGTGGCTAGCATGGTGGGCACGCTTTCGCATTTTCTTGTTCGCGATAAACTGATCAAGCTCGAGACAAGGATGGAGTACAATAGCATCGACGATGTCTCGCGCGTTCTCGAGTTCTCCGATCGTTTCCGGCAGGACTTCGTGAAGGTAAACAGCATTCAGCAATAGCTGTTTGATTTGGTTTGAGGTATTTTCGCGATCCGAAACCATAAGGCCTCCATGAGTTTAAATCGCTACGAGCAAATGCTTTTCAATTATCTGGATTCGCGAGATGATGAGAAAGCTTATTGGAGGGCTCGTGTTAATGAAGTGGCTAGGCGTTCGGATCGAAGAGAGGTTGCCGTATTGGATCTCAATTCAATGCTCTGGGAATACTTCGAAGAAAGATCGCGCTTCGAATCCCCTTTTCGGGAAGTCGTTATTCATGAAGGCATGGAAAAGATCAGCATGCTGAATCTTTCCGAGTACCTTTTAAGGTCATGGGCTTCCGCTTTTTATAAGCCTAAAAGTGAATAACCTGTCGGTAGAATGGGAGTAACCTGGGCAAAGAAATCCTGAAGCGGTCTCTTTACCTCTCGTTTATAAATTTATGTTCAAAGATAGGTTGGAAATTTCAAAGCGTTCCTCATTGAGGGTTTTGTGTGTAAGTTAGTTGGCCTATAATAAAATTTAAGAGTGGGTGTTGACAATAATCAGGAAAATTCAGGCTTATCGGGAAGTAGAATAAATGTCGGTGAAGAGCTTGAGCAAATAAAGGGTCTAGCCAATCAACTTGCTCAAACGAATGCTAGCCTGGAGAAGATGGTCTTGAGTTTGCGCCAAGAATCGGAGCAAGCGAAGAAGGAGAACGAGACTAAAACGATTTTCCTGGCCAATATGAGTCACGAGATTCGTACGCCAATGAACGCAGTGATCGGGTTTTGCGATTTGCTAGCGAATACAAATTTGGATACAGACCAACGCGAATGCGTGGACGCGATCTACTCGAGTGGCCAATTGCTAATTCAGCTAATCAACCAAATTCTCGACTACTCCAAAATCGAGTCTGGGCATCTCGATCTCTATAGCGAGCCGATCGACATTTTGGAGCTGCTGAATGAAACGCGGGTGATCATGGCAGGTCGGGCTCGAATGCAGGGGATCGATTTTCGTGTTGAAGAACCTGATCTAGAATTCTCTTTTGTATTGGGAGACTGCATACGCATAAAACAGATCATTATGAATCTTCTGAGCAATGCGGTTAAGTTTACCAGGAAAGGCTCCGTTTCGATCGCTGTAAGATCTTGCAGATCAGATATCCCCGATCACGCTCTTCTTCAGTTCAGGATAGAAGACTCCGGAATTGGTATAGACGAGGAGCAGCTGAGAAAGCTTTTTCAGCCGTTTCAGCAGGGCAACCGTAGCGTCAACAGAGAGTTTGGAGGAACGGGTTTAGGGCTGGCGATTTGTAAAAGCCTCTGTTCGGCAATGAATGGGGATATTCGGGTGGAAAGTCGGCTGGGAGAAGGCACTGTTTTTACATTCGAACTTAATTTGCCAATAGCTGGTAAAGATGGTTCCGATCATTTGCTTTCTAGGAAAGATAAGATAAACTCTCACATGGTCTCCCCCGTCCATTCCGGTGAGCAGATCAGCATCCTCGTTGTTGATGATAATCCCAATAATCTGCTCATCACTAGAAAGCTGTCAGAGTACCTAGGCTACAAGGTCACTACCGTCACGAGTGGGCTGCAGGCTTTGGATCTTATGAAAGAGGAGCATTTCCCCATCGTCCTGATGGACATCCGAATGGCTCCGATTAATGGAATTGAAACGTCTAAGCGTATTCGCCAGGGCGAGGTTGGAGAGGCCAATCGAGATATTTACATTATTGCTCTCACCGCGCATGCGCTCGAGGGAGATCGGGAAAAATGCCTGAACGCCGGCATGAATGACTATCTCTCCAAGCCGCTGAACTTAGATCAGCTAAATAAGTCTCTCAAGCAAGCCGAGCATCTCATTCTCGCTTAATAACTAGGCCGTCCTTTTTGCTATTGCTTTCGGATTTTCGCCTTCGTCTGATTGTCCGTTTCAATGGACGAGTTAACGAGTAAGGAAAAAGCGAATCTCAGAAGCGC
>JANQKI010000271.1 GCA_028281165.1 Opitutaceae bacterium
GGTGAATGGAAATCGACTTTCGATCTCTAAATAAAGTGAGATCGAAGAAGTAAAAAGGAAGAAGTGGATGATGACGACAATGGCGATCTTAAGACAAGAACTTTTGCGTATTCACGCAGAATTGTGCACCTCTTCTCTAGCTTGCCACGAGAAACCGTTGCTCAGGTCATTGGAAAGCAATGCCTTCGCAGTGGGACATCAATCGGAGCTAATTATCGAGAAGCCTATAGAGCTCGTTCAAAAGCAGAGTTCATCGCTAAAATAGGAGACTGTCTGAAAGAAGCAGAAGAAACGCTATACTGGCTGGAACTCATGGAAGCAGAACAAATAGTATCACCAGAAAGACTACAAAACCTCCTCATCGAGACGCGAGAAATTGTCGCGATATTCGTTTCTTCTCTAAATACTGCGAAAAACAACTCTTCTTAAATTTTCCTTTTTAACTCTTACTTTAACCCATGCCTAGCACCAAAGAAATCCGCCGCCGCATCAAGTCGGTTAAAAACACGCGCCAGATTACGAAGGCGATGGAGCTGGTGGCGGCTTCTAAGATGAAGCGGGCTCAACAATCGGCTTTAGCTGGTGGTCCTTACGCTTCATTGCTGGCGGAGACGCTTTCTCAAATCGCTCTTCGCAACGAAGATATTGAGCATCCCTTTTTCGAAAAACGCGAAGTAAAAACGCGAGGCATAATTCTGGTAACTTCGGACCGGGGATTGTGCGGACCCTTGAATAGCAATCTCTTTCGAGAATTGGTCCAGATTAAAGAAGCCGTCAAATTCGTTAGTGTTGGAAGAAAGGGTACACAATTTCTTAGCCGCACTAATCGCGATCTCATCGCGGAATTTGAAATCAAGGACGACGTTCCCTACCTGAAGGTTAAGCAGATCGTCGAATTCATGGTGGAGAAGTTTCTCGATAGGGAGGTTGATACTGTCGAAGTGCTTTATCCCCGTTTTGTGAATACGCTAGTGCAAGACCCGACCTTCTTGAGTCTTCTGCCTATCAACGATTTCTCCGAAGTCATCGAAAAGCTTCGTGGAGGGAAGCCCGAAGATCACAAGCCAATCGAAGACAATCGCTCTTTCAAGTTTGAGCCTGACGTCAACACAGTCCTGAAAACTCTGCTTCCGCTATTCGTTAATCGCGAAGTCTATCAAGCGATTCTAAGCGCCAAGGCCTCCGAGCATAGTTCTCGTATGGTGGCCATGAAGACTGCCAAAGACAACGCCAGTAAGCTTCTCGATTCCCTTACCCTTCAGTACAATAAAGCCCGACAAGCGGCGATTACTCAGGAAATCCTCGAGATCGCGGCTGCTACCGCTGCCAACGCCTAACGATAAAGGAAGAAGTAAAAATGAAAAACGCAGAAGTGTCCTTCAAATCTACTTTATCGCTTACCTTAACCTCTAATCGTATCCACGAATACACTTCTTAATTCTTACTTTTTCAATCTTCCTTTAATTACAATGAGCAATACAGGAAAAATTTTGCAAGTTATTGGACCGGTCGTCGACGTCCAATTTAGTGAAGAGTCTCTGCCTCCGATTTTCCAGGCATTGACCATTGACTTTAGTGTAACAGGTGAGGACGTTAAGCTTACTCTGGAAGTGCAACAGCATCTGGGCGAGGGTGTTGTTCGGGCTGTCGCTATGTCTTCCAACGAAGGACTCAAGCGCGGTATGGATGTTGTTGATACCGGAGCTCAAATCTCAGTGCCTGTTGGAGATGGAGTGCTCGGGCGTATCTTCAATGTTGTTGGTGAAACAGTCGATGGACGAGGCGATGTTAAATACGAAAAGACATATCCGATCCACCGTCCAGCCCCGCCATTGATCGAGCAGGATACTAAAGCGAACATCCTGGAAACAGGCATCAAAGTAATCGACCTGGTTTGTCCTTTTATCAAAGGTGGCAAGGTCGGCGCGTTTGGTGGAGCGGGTGTTGGCAAAACCGTTGTGATCATGGAGTTGATCAACAACATCGCCAAGACCCACGGTGGCTACTCGGTATTCGCTGGGGTAGGCGAGCGTAGTCGCGAAGGAAATGACTTGTATCACGAGATGTCGGACTCCGGCGTTATCGATCAGGAAAACATCGAAAACTCGAAGGTCGCTCTTGTTTACGGTCAGATGAACGAGCCTCCTGGAGCTCGTATGCGTGTCGCTCTATCTGCGCTTTCGATGGCGGAATTTTTCCGCGACGAACAGAATCAGGACGTGCTTCTCTTCATCGACAATATTTTTCGCTTCTCCCAAGCTGGCTCCGAAGTATCCGCTTTGTTGGGACGTTCCCCATCTGCGGTAGGATATCAACCAACATTATCATCCGAGATGGGTGAACTCCAGGAACGCATCACTTCGACTAAGAAAGGATCTGTGACCTCGTTTCAGGCGGTTTACGTTCCAGCGGATGATTTTACCGATCCGGCTCCTGCGAATACATTTGCTCACTTGGACTCTACCATCGTACTTGAGCGTGCGATTGCTGACTTGGGTATCTACCCTGCGGTTGATCCTCTCGCTTCTGTATCCAAGGCTTTGGAACCAGCTATTGTGGGCCAGGAGCACTACGATGTGGCTCGGGGCGTTCAGCGCGTACTCCAGCGTTACAACGATTTACAGGATATCATCGCGATTCTTGGTCTCGACGAGCTTTCTCCCGAAGACAAGCAAACGGTTTACCGCGCTCGCAAGATCCAAAAGTTCCTCTCTCAACCTTTTAACGTCGCAGAGGTCTTCACAGGATTTCCTGGAAAAATCGTTTCTGTTGCGGATACGATCAAAGGCTTTAAGATGATTCTCGATGGCGAACTGGATGAGGTTCCTGAAAATGATTTCTACATGAAGGGCTCCATCGACGAGGTCCTGGAAGCTTCCAAGGCGTAGTTTATTTAAAAATACGAATCCTCATGCCACTTCAGCTCGAAATCGTCACCCCGGAAGCGCGTGTCTACGAAGACACCGTTGAATCTGTAGTGGTACCAACAACTACGGGAGACATTGGCATACTGCCTGGCCACATCCCATTGGTAACGGAAGTGGATGAAGGAGAGATTATCGTTGAAAAGGGTGGATCCTCTCAATCTTTGGCTGTGAGCAAGGGTTTTGCTGAATGTGTTGGCGATCGGGTATCGGTTTTGGCGGAAAACGCTATCCAGATGGAGGAAATCAACGAAGAGGAAGTCCTTGCGGCTCAGGGACGAGCGGAGAAGGCGTTGGAGAATATGCAGAGCATGGATCCTGAAGAAGTTGAAAGGTTGGAGACAACGATTCGATTCGCTAGGGCTCAACTTATCGTTAAGAAACGTCGTCGTTAGCAGCGGCTTTTCTACCTGTCCCAAATTGCTTTGCGCCAGGCAGTTTTTGCTTGGGTCTTAACTGTTAAGCCGCTCTTCTCCTTTCCTTTATGATAGTTTTGGTCACAGGGGCAGCTGGATTTATCGGTTCTAATCTATCGCTGCGCCTAGTTGAGAGCGGTCACAAAGTAGTGGGGATCGATTCGATCTCGGATTACTACTCTCCAGTAATCAAGCGACATAATATTGATTGTCTCGTTTCGAGGGGAGTCGACTTTCACGAATTCGACTTAGCAACGAGTTCTTTTTCACCTTCGTTGCTCGAAGTCGATGCCGTGGTACATTGCGCTGGTCAGCCTGGAATTTCCTCATCCACGCCTTGGGAAGAGTACGAGCGTAACAATATTCTGGCGACACACCAGCTTCTCAATGCTTCTGTCTCAAGCGCAACGCTTAAGTCATTCATCAATATTTCCTCCTCGTCGGTTTATGGTATCTTTGCTATGGAAGACGAGGAATTGGCTCCCAAACCCGCTTCCTGGTATGGCGAAACCAAACTAGCAGCCGAACAGGAAGTTATGGGTACGTATCGAAATTCTGGATTTCCTGCTTGTTCACTAAGACTGTTTTCGGTGATAGGAGAACGAGAGCGACCTGATAAGCTTCTCCCTAAGTTGATCAGATGCATTGCTAACGATGAAACGTTTCCGCTTTACGAAGGCAGCTTGGAGCATCGGCGCAGCTTCACCTACGTGGGCGATGTTTGCGATGCGGTATCGGCGGCCCTCGATCAATGGATTAACGCTAAAGGAGAGGTTTTGAATATAGGTTCCAATCACTCTTTTTCTACAGCTGAAGCGATCGAGCTGGTGGAGGATATCATGGGTAAGAAGGCTAGGGTGGAGAAACTGCCCTCGCGTCTCGGGGATCAAAAATCAACCCACGCCGACATCGAAAAAGCGCGAACCGCAATTGGTTGG
>JANQKI010000296.1 GCA_028281165.1 Opitutaceae bacterium
ACTCCAGGCGGAACCCGATCTAGAATCGCTTTTTCGACTAGGCTAAATATCGTATCGGGATCCTGGTTACCTACCAGTCGGCAAGTGATTTTCGCGAAAGCCTTGGAAGGCACAATCGTCTTACTACCCTCCCCTTGATAGCCCCCTCCGATGCCATTGAACTCCAAGGTCGGCAAATAGCGGACCGCCTCGAAAGGCGTATAGCCCGGCAAGGTATGGAAGGCATCCACACCGACCAGTTGTTTATACTTTTCTTCATCGCCACCCAGCTTGGTCAACTCTTCCCGCTCCCAGTCCTCGACTTCAGCGACATCGTCGTAGAACCCTTCGATATTCACCCGATTATCAGCCGTGTGAAGGGAGGAACAAATTTCCGTAATGGCTTGCACGGGATTGTAAACCGCCCCGCCATGCAAACCCGAATGGAGGTCCCCGTTCGGTCCAGTAACGCGAATTTCCAGCTCGATTACCCCGCGTAGTCCTACCGTCACTACCATTTGCTCTGCGCTCGGGCTAAGCGTATCCGAAAGCAGAACTAGATCGGCCTCGGATAGCTCCGCTTTTCGCTCTTCTAGAAACGGACGCAAGCTAGGACTGCCGATCTCCTCTTCTCCTTCCAGAATAAACGTAACACGGAGAGGCAAATCCGGCTGTTCTTCCAAAAGCTGACCCACCGCAGCCAAGTGAGCCATTTGAGGACCTTTGTTATCAGCCGCTCCACGACCAAAAAGTCTGCCATTCTTCTCAACGGGTTCGAAAGGATCCGTTTCCCAAAGTTCTATCGGATCGGCTGGTTGCACATCGTAATGGCCGTAAATCAAGACATGCGGCCATGACGCATCGCCATCCCTTCGACCTAATACGATTGGATGCCCTTCCGTATCCACAATTTCAACACCCAGACCCATCGACTCAAGGAGAGCTGCCGCGAAATCACGCGTTTGACCCATTTGCTCTTTGTAAGCCGAGTCGGTCGACACGCTGGCGAAGCGAATGTATTCCTTAAGTTTCTCAACAGGATCGAACATGAGGCCCAATCAAAACGAGGTCCTTTCGGAAAGCAATGCAGGACGAGGATCTTTTACGCAACAGCAGTCGTGAGAGCGTAGGTCCATGATCTCACGATCATGGCTACATCAATCCTGTAGGAAGCTCGCTTGCGAGCGATAGTCGGCTTTCGCCAATGCGGAGCTTGAGGACAAACCTCCCTACCCTTACATCAGTTTACGACTCGAAAAACCAGTCTTCACAAGAGCCATGCCCAAGTCGTCTGCCCTACTCGCCAACGAATCATCCTTTTGAGAATCCTCGTGACCGGGATGCAAAACAGCTTCGATTCCTAGATTTTTCGCTTCTTCCAGAATCAAACGTTCGCCAATCGGTTCATCGAAGGCCAAAATCGTGCCCGCTAAATTTTCTTCGGATGACGCCATCGCGCTCCAGGCAAGCGACTGATCAGGCTGCGAGAAAGCAAGCGAGACAATCCTTTCATCTTTTACAACCACACAAGCGGAAGACCGAACATGTCTTATGAATCGAGCGGCAAAGATGAGATCGCTCCATTGATCGACCAAAGGCTGAGCTCGCGTCGGCAGCTGCCATTGCATGGGATTGATGCTAGCGAAATCCTTGTCCTGCGCCAAAACGCCTCCGATCACCGATCGCGTTTCAAGCAAGGATTCATAGCCGACGCCTTCCTTTGATGTAATGAGGATTGAGGATTCAAAATTGCAAATGACCGCTTCGGAAAAGCGAGGAGCCAAGATAATCGCGCAGTCCAAATCCGAAAGCTCTTTGGCCAACCCTTCATGGAGCGTCATGTTTACAGCCAGCGCTGTTCCCGATAGCTGGCCTCGATCACTTAACTTTTCAAAGGCCTCTTCGAGAGTCTCTCCTGAAACGGCAGAAATCGCCATTCCCTTTTTTGAGAAGGCCAACGTCGGTTTTTGAAATTCGCCAATCAAGCAAGCCGCCACATTCAGATTGAGGACCGTTTCATAGCTCAAGTCCGGACCCGTTAAGGTTTGGAAACTATCGAAAAAGGAACCATACAAGGCTGCCTTTTGGTGAGGATTCTCTCCATAGGGAAAAATTCTCGAGCGCGGCAAAGCCGATCTTAAAGTTTTTGGGTAACCGCTCAGAGCGCTAAGGTCAGGCCTGTCGCCTGCGCTTGTTTCCAAAAAGCGAGCAACGGCGATATCGAAGTCCGCCGTAGCGCTCAACGCTCTTGCCGCCAGCTCAACCTTTTCAGACTCCGAGTAAAGGACTGAATCACCTTTTTCCAGTCTGATGATCAAATCATCGTACTCGTTGGGATCTCCAATGATAGCAATAGAACCCAACTGTTTAGCGGCTAGTCGAATCGCAGCGACGAGTTCGAAGTCGAAATCACAAAAAGCGCTTTTCCATGACGTGTAGTTTCTTTCGACTTCCTGTGGATCTCGAAAATTAGCGAAAACCAGTTCGACCTCCAGTTGCTTGTCGCTCAACTGGACAAGGGCTTCTTTGGCGGAAAAGCTGATGTGCTCTAGCGAAGCTGCCTCAAATTCTTTCGCCGCTGGTTCAATCGCCAACAAACGGTAACCCCTCTTGCAGAGAGCCTTGCCCAATCGAACTAATCCCGTTGTGTCGCGCGTGATGAAGAGAGCGGCTTTAGTCACGAGGCGTTTCTTCCGCGCATGCCA
>JANQKI010000320.1 GCA_028281165.1 Opitutaceae bacterium
TTCGCTCGAGTCGCCATCGGCTCTAGGAAATCAACCACGAAAACCACCACACCATGCTCGTAGGTGTGCTTTCCGATTCGCGTCGAAATAGGCCGAGGTATGGATCTTGGATCGAGAGAAACTTCTCGAGTCCAAAACATGGTGTATTCAAGATCTAGCGACTCGCCCTTCCCAGGAAGATCACTTGGCTCCCAAAAGGCTACAACGTTATCGTCAAATTCGTCCTCGGTAGGCAACTCGATCAGCTTAACGCGACCTCGACTCCATTCAGTCTTGGGCTTTACCCAAACGGATGGTCGAAGGTGGTAGCGAGCCTCAAGGTCCTGGTAGCTGTTGAAATCGTTGTCGCGCTGAAACAGGCCAAAACCCTTCAAGTCGCGCGTCTCGAAAAAAGACAGACGCGTCTTATCGTCTAAATCAAGCGGACGCCACATCACCTCTCCGTCCGCATGCTCAATCAAAAGGCCATCCGAATCATGCACTTCCGGCCTGTAGTCGAAATTTGGCGACGTAGAATTTTCGCCATACCAGTACATGCTAGTCAGGGGGGCGAAACCGAGGCTTTCGATCTGCTCGCGAAAATAAAGCCTAGCCTTCACATCGACACTCGTCGTGTCGCCAGGATGAAATTCGAATTGATAGGCGCCCGATACGCTAGGACCGTCCAGAAGGGCGTAGACAAGCATAGTCCGCGATCCCGAGACCGGTTTGCCCAGCCAGAACTCTACGAAACGAGGAAATTCCTCAGGCGAGGAGAGACCGGAGTTCACTGCCAAACCGCGAGCTGACAAGCCGTAGCGCATGCCCTTGCCGATACAACGGAAATAGCTCGCTCCTAGAAAAGTCGCGAATTCAGAGTGCGGCAGATTGTATCCAAAAATTGGATATAGTAGCCTAAAACCCGCATAGCCTAGCGAAGATCCAAAAGTGCGATTCAATCCGCTGCGATCAAACTCGAAAAACGAACTTACATAAGGTATCCGCTGAGCATGAGTCGCGGTAAATTCGTTAATGTAAACGGAACGATCATACAGATAGCCCAGATGTAGAAACTGAACTTGGTAGGCTAGATCTTCATCAAACCAAAGCGTCTTGTTATTGATAAACGAGATCTCCCGATACTCATCATAGGCCAAATCAAGCAGGACCTGGGGCGCTTTCCTTCCAGATCTCTTGTATTTCCGC
Source organism: Opitutaceae bacterium (assembly GCA_028281165.1). Classification (GTDB taxonomy): domain Bacteria; phylum Verrucomicrobiota; class Verrucomicrobiia; order Opitutales; family Opitutaceae; genus JANQRT01. The sequence goes on from JANQKI010000320.1 coordinate 1,186, forward strand.
TCCGCGAGAGACTTAGCCTTTTCATCGACATGGGCGAAATTGATTTCCACGCGCTTCATCGCCTGCGAACAGGGAGCGAGAGAAAAGATGAGTGCTATACAGATAAGACAATGCCGCTTCATTGAGAGGACACGATGATCGAGAGGATAGGAATTTTTGCTAGCAAGAGATCGACAATGAAAGGCCTGGCTGGGTTTCGCTAAACTCATCCAAACGACGATCTTTCTACGCAGTCAACCCTTCAGCGCCCCCTTGCATAAAAGCCACCCAAAGGACTAGGCAAGCCTATCGAGTAAGGAATGGACCGCGATCCCTAAAGGTCAGTAGGAAACTTTATGGAAAATTGAGCTTGAAAAATTAAAACAATCGTTTGATTTAAACGCCTGTTTCAAGGCGGAAGGCAATGAATCAGACGCAAATAAGAATAATCGAAGCTGCCGAGATCGAATTCGCAGAGCACGGCTTCGGAGGAGCTTCGATTCGCGAAATCACCAGTCGAGCAGACGTTAACGTAGCTGCCATTAACTACCATTTCGGGACAAAGGAGGATCTTTTTAAGCAAATGATCCGTTACCGAATCGAACCCATCAATAATGAGCGTATAAAGCTCCTTGATGCAGCCGAAAAAGAAAACAAACCAAGTGCGGTCCCACTGGAAACAGTCATTGATATCATTGTACGTCCCCTCTTGAGCAAGCTGATCACTGAAGAGTGTTCGGCATTTCACTTCATGAAAGCGATGGGAAAGGCAATGGGAGAAGAAGAGCGCTTCATGAAGGATCTTTACGAAGATTGCCTGAAAGAAGCTTTGTCTCGTTTCGCAAAAGCTATCAGCGCGTCGCTAGGAGAACCATCATTCGAAAAAATGGTCTATGGTATGCACTTCCTCTCCAGCTCCATGGTGGGAGCGATGCTGCAGCACACTCGACTGGAACTTATGGGACAAGGAAAAATCGATCTAAACAACGTTAACGAATTAGTGGATCATCTGGTCGCTTTTATTAGCGGTGGGTTAAAATACTTGGAGGCACTGCCTCCAAGAAATTGATACGATGGAGAAATGGGGAATGAAAAAAGGAAGCCGATATCTTTCTAGAACAGAAAGAGCGAGCATGAAGATAGCAGCTATCGGCTTGGCAATGGCTATGCTATTCACAGGCTGCGCAACAAAGCCTGTTGAGACTCAGACGGATTACGCCAGCTCGCTATCCCCTAATTCCTGGCTGGCCGCAAGGTCATCAGAGGCTGTAGTTGATCATTGGACACTTGAATTTCAAGAGCCTGAATTAGACACGCTCATAAACGAGGCCCTGACCAATAACTACAATCTCGAGGCGCTTCTTAATCAGGTTAGCGCGGCGGAAGCAGCTTCGCGCATAGCTGGCTCGGGCAAATTCCCGTTTCTAAACCTTACGCTTAATTCAGGAAAACAGCAGAATCGCTTCATAACACTGGATATTCCAGGACTGGGCAACAATGCCGTTATTTCGGAAACTCATACGCTATCGCTCGGAGCTCAATGGGAAGTAGACTTGTGGAATCGCGTAGGAAGCCTCCACGCGTCCTCAATCGCTCAATACGAAGCCGCTCAACAAGACTTTGAAGCTCTGAGGCTCTCCATAACCGGGCAAGTGGCAAAAGCCTGGTTCAACGCCATTGAGGCCGATCAGCAATTTGGACTCGCCCGAAACACGGCAGAAAGTTTCGACGCTAGGCTCAACTCGCTCGAACAACGCTATCAAAGAGGACTCACGGCTGGCTTCGACCTGCGTCTGATCAGAGCCCAAACCGCAAGCAGCAGAGCTTCCGCGCAGAATCGAAAAGCGCAACGAGATGCGGCGATTCGACTACTAGAGAATCTTCTGGGCCGCTACCCTTCCGGCAAACTGCAAACGCAAGCCAATCTTCCAGTTTTGGACAGATCCATCCCTGCAGGCTTGCCTTCAGGCCTGCTATCGCGACGTCCCGATTTGATAGCGGAAGAACGCAGACTAGCCGCCAATGTGGCCCAAAACCAAGCGGCTCAACGCAATTGGCTGCCCGGGTTAGTTCTAACCGGAAGTAATGGAACGACAAGCAACCAGCTTTCCGATTTGCTGGACGAGGACTTCAATATTTGGTCAATTGCAGGAGACCTTTCCATCGCTCTTTTAACGTCCGGAAGGCTTAAGGGCGAACGCGATCAAGCTCAAGCTTTGCTAGATGGCCAAATCGCTCAGTACCAAGCCACGGTTCTAAACGCGTTTCGCGAGGTCGAGACCGCCCTAAACGCTGACCTGGATCTAGCGGAACTGGAAAGCGAGATATCGCTAGCCGCAGAGGAGAACGTAAAAGCCGAAGCTCAGGCTTGGGATCAGTACGAGAGAGGCTTGATCGACATAACTTCTGTATTGGATACGCAAGGACGAGCCTTTGACGCTCAAAGCCAACTGCTGTCTACCCGCAATCGACGACTGCAGAATCGTGTAGATCTTCATATGGCCCTAGGTGGAGGTTTCGCCAACTGACCGGAACGAGTCCAAACTTTAATTACAATAAAATGAGTTCAGAAAAACCACAGATTTCCTTTAAAGTATGGCTTTTGAAATATGTCGTACCACCAGTGGCAATTTTATTGCTGGCAGTGGGAGCGGTCGTTCTCGCCAACGCG
>JANQKI010000016.1 GCA_028281165.1 Opitutaceae bacterium
ACATGAATGGATACGGGTCCCATACCTACAGCTTCTGGAATGAGACTGGCGAACGATTTTGGGTAAAGTTCCACTTTAAGACCCAACAAGGCCATCGCCACTACACAAACGAAGAAGCGGAACAGATCATCGGTAAAAGTAGAGAAACATATCAGGAAGAATTATACGGAGCCATCGAAGACGGGGACTTCCCAAAATGGACGATGTACGTCCAAGTCATGCCGGAAACCGATGCCGAAACCACTTCCTATAATCCATTCGACTTGACCAAGGTCTGGCCGCACGGGGAGTACCCTCTCATCGAGGTTGGCGTGATGGAACTAAATCGCAACGCGGAAAATTATTTCACCGACATTGAAATGGCTGCGTATTCACCATCCAATGTCGTACCTGGAATTGGCTTCTCGCCTGATAAGATGCTGCAGGCCCGAATTTTCAGCTACGCCGACGCTCATCGTTATCGTCTTGGGACGCATTACGAATCATTGCCCGTCAACCGTCCAAAAAGCGAAGTCAACCATTATCATAAGGACGGTCCCATGCGATTCTTTCAAAACGATACCGGCAACCCCGACGCCTATTACGAACCGAACACCGTAAATGGTCCCGCTGAAAAGGCGGACTACGCAGAACCACCGCTTCGTATTTCAGGTGACGCGGATCGCTACAACCATCGAGATGGCAATGACGATTACACGCAACCAGGCAACCTATTCAGGCTCTTCAGCGACGAGCAAAAGCAACGCTTGTTTTCCAATATTGCTGCCGCCATGCAAGGCGTACCCGAAGATATCATACAACGACAACTGAACCACTTCCATAAAGCCGATCCAGCTTACGCTAAGGGCATTGCTTCAGCTCTAGGAATAACTTTCGAGCCAGAGGGAGAATTGGTCGCGGCAACCTAACGAAATTTTGCAGATCTTGAGGTAAGAACAATGAGCGGGAGAAGCCTCGAGTTGAGAAGGCGGGGCTTCTCCCAACTTTTTCCATGAGCGCCCCCCTATCAGCAGAACCAGTATCCGATGAAGAGCTAGATCGCTACGAGACATTGCAGCAGCAAGCTCTTGATTTCGCCCGACAAGGAGAAACAGCCACGCTTGCTCGAATGGTTGATGTGGGACTTTCCGTTAATCTTCAGGACGCCAAGGGCAATAGTCTCCTAATGCTAGCAAGCTATAACCAACAATTGGATACAGCTCAAATGCTTCTAGAGAAAGGAGCAGACCCTAATCGGCGAAACGACAGAGGCCAAACGCCTCTCGGAGGCGTAGCTTTCAAAGGGTACAGCGACATCGCTGAAATCCTGGTCGATAGCGGAGCGGAAGTCGACGCGGACAACGGCGGGGGCATGACTCCCCTCATGTACGCTCGCATGTTCGGCCGGAACCAAGTAGCCGAGCTTTTACTGCAAAAGGGGGCAGACGAAAGGAAGAAGAGCAAATTCGGCCTCACTGCGAAAACAATGAGCATGCTTTCAAGTCCTGTCACTAAGGCTGCTTCGTTTTTCCGCAAATAAAGCAAAACAGCTGAAATAGATTAGAATTATGAATACAATTAGCCCAATTTCATCACTGAAAACTTCAACTCCTGAGGATGGCTGGGAACTGTCGAAAAAGCTGAGCGAATCCATCGAATCCTCTTTGAAGGAGGCGCAAAGCAAAGAGGAGAAGCCTGGTGGAATGAGTTTTGGTTCGCAACCTTTACCCTCTCCAGCCACAACCGCCTCGATTCTATTTGTAGCGATTAGCATTGCCAACCAAGGCTGGAATCAGGCCACTACGGTAGACTAAAACTAGGTCAATCCAGTATCTTTTTTAAGGCTTTCGGTATCCCAGGCGGAGTCAACGTTGGTAGCCTGGCTTTCCTGATCGTTTTCAAATTGGCTTTCCAAATCCGCAATCCTTTCGCGGACCCGACTGATGTATTGCTTCTCGTCGCGATGCACTCCCGCTAGGCTGTGGACCGACTCCAAATCGTGCTTACTAAAGCGCTTAGCCAATCTTGCAGCCTTATGAGCTCGAAAGCCTAGTCGCCTCAAAGCCACCTCCCCTAGTTCGATGGCGCTGCCGGCATGCTGGTGAATCGCGTAGTCGATTTTGGCTTCCACCAACTCATGCTGATGGGGACGGGAAAGAGCTCTCGCCAGGATCTGAATCTTTGGAAAATGCTTCCAGGCCGTTTCGATAAGCGTATTCACTTTTTCCTCATCATCGAGAGCGATAATAAGTAGTTTGGCTTTATCGGCTCCCGCCGACTCAAGAAGATCATGCCGACAAGCGTCGCCGTAAAACGCCTTCATGCCAATGCGTCTGAGAAAATCAATGTGATCGGGATCGTTTTCTATAACAGTGACCTCTATTTTCTGACTTCTCAGAAGACGAGCGACATAGTTTCCGAAGCGTCCCATACCCGCCAAGATAACTGGGGCATCCTCATCCATAGCATCCGGCTCGCGAGCATCCTGTTCCCTAGTTCCAAATCGAGGCCGTATCAATTTTTCCTCTACAACTAGAACCAATGGCGTTAAGGCCATGGTCAGGGCCACACTAGCGATAACCATTTGGGCGACCTCCCCCGTTAGAACGCCTTCAGCAATGCCGAAGCCAAGCAACACGAATGCGAACTCGCTGCCCTGAGCCAGGGTGAAGGAGAAGAGGATTCGCTGGTCTAAGCAGAGTTTAGCAAAACGTCCGAGAACAAGCAGTACCAAAGCTTTGAATACCATGAGACCGATCACCAATCCGGCAACGATCAAGGGGCTGGCTAGGATGAGAGAGAAATCGATAGAAGCGCCTACTGAAATGAAAAATACACCGAGAAGAATGCCCTTGAATGGCTCAATATCCGCCTCCAGTTCATGACGATATTCGCTATTGGCCAAGACTACACCAGCAAGGAAGGCTCCCAATGCCGGCGAAACGCCTAGCATGCTCATAAGAAGGGCAATTCCAATCACAAGCAACAAAGCCAGCGATACGAATGCCTCCCGCACCCGTGTCTTAGCCACGATGGCAAGAACAGGCTGAAACAGATAGCGACCAGCTAAAACGATCAGCACTACCGACGCCAAAACAAGCAAGGTACTCATCCAGCCTGGCTGGTGAGCGATCCAGTCCTGTATCGGATTATTCGTTACGTGATGATCGTCTCCATGATGTCCTGCATCGGCTGAGGGAGATAACGTGGCTAGCAACGGATAAGCCGCCAGCATGGGAATCACTGAAATATCCTGAAAAAGCAGCACAGCAAAGGCGCTCTGCCCAGCGGAGGTCTTTGCCGTTCCTTTTTCCTGCAACGACTGTAGGGCGATAGCGGTAGAAGAGAGAGCCAAAGCCATCCCAACGGCTAAGGCCATCTGCCATGACAATCCCAATACAACGCCAACACCAAAGATCCCAAGCGTTGTCAGAAGGACCTGAGAGCCACCCAGCCCGACAATGGGCCAGCGCAAACGCCAGAGCAGCGAGGGCTGCAGTTCCAAGCCAATCAGGAAAAGCATCAGTACCACGCCAAACTCCGCGAAATGAAGCACATCCTGTCCCTCTTCGCCGACCAGTCCCACGCCAAACGGTCCGATAACCATTCCTGCTACCAGATAGCCCAGCACCGAACTCAGTCCCAGGCGCTTAGCCAAAGGAACACTGATAACCGCAGCAAGCAGGTAAACGAAGGCGGAGATGAAAAGCGATTGGTGCGACATGCCGTTAATCGGTTTGCAACGTTTCTCGGTAGTGGTCAACAGCCGCATCGAGTTCGCTGTCGCTCAAGTGGAGCGCTCCATAAAAGATGAGTGGTTGCTCGTAATGCATACCGCAAAGTCGTGCTGTTTGCTCAATCGGACGCAAAAACTCCTCAACGGTGTATTGATTGTGGCCTTGCGCGCAATAGGCCTTCTCCGATCCCCCGGTGGTGAGCACGGATTTGACTGACTTTCCCACAAGAGCGTCCCCACCCTTTCCGTAAGCCCAGCCATATTGAAGCACGACGTCGAACCATTCCTTCATTATGGCAGGCGTCGAGTACCAATAAAATGGATGCTGCAAGACGATGCGTTGATGATCCAGGAGAAGGCTTTTCTCTTTTTCAACATCAATGTGGAAATCTGGATACTCTTCGTATAGGTCGTGAAACGTGATACCTTCCATGGAGGCGACTCCATTCGCTAAAGCTCGATTAACACGCGATTTTTCCAACGCTGGGTGAGCAAATAAAATAAGAGTGTTAGCCATGCGACCCGTCATGAATGAACGACAAACAAGCGGAGTCAATAAGCGCGTTCTTCGAAGCAGAAGAGCAATCCTCGACAAAAGTGAGACGATACGAAAAGCGCTATCTCGAATCTTGGGCAAATGTGTCCCATTCAAGGGCAAAATAAGTACTTATTTCTCGGCATAATCGATGCTCATGAAAACGCTCAATATGAGAGAGGTACTACTTAACATTTCCGAAAATGTCGGCGGATCTGGCTTTCAAGGTGATCCGGGAAACTCGAGTTTCCACAAAGATGGCGAAATTCTGGATGTCTATTCGCAAACCGTGAGCGATGTTTTCGATACAGCGAGCAAAGCCGTCGTGCATATTGAAGTAAGAGGCAATGGCGCGCCGATCGGTAGCGGCTCAGGATTTTTCATTTCTCCGGATGGCTATATTGTTACCAACAGCCACGTGGTACATGGAGCTCAATCCGTGCGTGTGTTCCTGGCCGATGGCCGTTCGGCATCTGCCGAATTGATTGGAGACGATCCAGGCACCGACTTGGCAATCGTGCGAGCGGATATCAACGATGTAGACCATCTCGAATTTGCAGATAGTGGCAGCGCGCGACCTGGACAAATAGCCGTTGCCATTGGGTCTCCCATGGGCTTTCAGCAAACAGTCACCGCAGGCATTGTGAGCGGATTAGGCCGTTCGCTACGAGCGCGATCCGGTCGCTTGATCGACAATGTCATCCAGACCGATGCAGCCTTAAATCCTGGCAATTCAGGAGGGCCATTACTTGATTCGCAGGGGCGTGTCATCGGAGTGAATACAGCCATCATTTATTCAGCTCAAGGAATCTGCTTTGCCATTGCCAGCAACATCGCCCGTTGGGTCACTGCTTGGCTCATCAAGGAGGGACGTGTTCGTCGCAGTTACTTGGGAATCGCCGGAAGAAAAGTTCCGCTCGTAAGAAAACTGGTCAATTTGTATGGACTCAAGCATGACACGGGCGTACTAGTAGCTAATGTCGAAGCCAGGAGCCCCGCAGCCCGAGCAGGCATTCGCGAAGGAGACATCCTCGTTACGCTTGAAGAAAAGCCCGTCACCGGAGTCGATGCCCTGCATCGATTGCTAACCGCCGATTTCATAGGCGAAGCCGCCAGAATCCGATTGATTAGAGGACTGGAAATGAAGCGTGTCGTCGCTTTTCCGGAGGACACGCCAGAATAATTTTGAGCAATGATTTCTAATACTACAAACTAGAGCTAATTGTTTAGAAAAATCTCGTAAAGCGAGAGATGGGAAAAGACGTTAGGCCCTTTTCAAAGCTAATGAAGAAGGTGGTGGTGATTGGTTGCGGAGGGTCTGGAAAGTCGACTTTGGCTATAAAGCTTGGCAAAGCAACGGGCTTACCGGTCTATCACCTTGACCGCATCTTTTGGCAGCCGAGCTGGGAATCGCTTCCCAAAGACATATGGCGAGAGAAACAAAAAGAGCTTGTGTCTAGAGAGGAGTGGATTGTGGACGGCAACTATGGTTCAACTCTAGAAATTCGACTGCAGGCGAGCGACACCATCATCTATTTGGACATGCCACGTTGGCTCTGCTTGTATGGAGCGCTGAAACGGTTTTTTCAATACAGAGGCAAGGTTCGACCTGACATGACCGAAGGCTGCAAAGAAAGGATAACCTGGGAGTTTTTCTCCTGGATTTGGAACTATCGCAAAACGAAGCGTCCCGAAACCTTGGCTATGCTGGAAACCCTGAAAGAGGAAAAGAAGGTTCTTATTCTACGGTCAAGAAAAGAGGTGGACGCATTTTTAAGAGATCATCCAACAAGCAAAGTTTCGCGGTAGGAAGGCTTGATGGAGCATGTTGCGTGTAGGAGCGGCTTTATGCCGCGATTGAAACAGAAAATCTAGGGTGATAACGCGGCATAAAGCCGCTCCTGCATTTATCTCGATACTCGCTAAGGCATGGGAGGGGCAAAGTCCTTGAATTTGCGAATCAGCTTTTTATCTCTCGATTAGCCACGCTTGCAATTTGCAATCAAGTCAATGGTTGCGTTCAGTCTAGAATTGCGATTTTGGCTTGGTAAGGAAAGTCTCAGTCGAAACCGAAAGAATCAAAATCCAAATGCCTCAATTGGAAATTACGAATTACTTTCGCCAGCCAGCTTTACGAAACAAAATACTGGTTACGATTGGCTTTGTCCTGAGTTTTCGACTACTGGCTCAAGTGCCAGCCTTTAACGTAGAGCAAGAGCGTCTGAACGAACTGCTGGCTGACAACGCCATTCTGGGCCTGGTAGATCTTTTCGCAGGCGGCGATGTGCTAGACGAGTTTTCAGTAGTCGCCGCAGGTATCCTCCCCTATCTCACTGCGAAGGTTCTGGTTGGCCTTTCGGTTTGGCTACTGCCTCCGTTGAGAAGGCTGAAAGAAAAGCCTGCCAGCGAGGAGAAGGTTAAATTGTACGCCAAAATCGCCAGTATTCCATTAGCCATTACTTTCGCCTGGGGCATAAGTCACTACCTCGCTAAACAAAGCGGGTTGTTTCCCGATGGATTTCAGCTATTCACCAAAGACAGCTTTGCTCCAACGCTACGTGTTTTATCCATCGTAACGCTGGGTTCAATCATTTCGACCTGGATGTCGGGTCAGATTTCGAAGAAGGGGATCGGCTCAGGATCGAGCGTTCTATTGCTTACCGGTTCGGGCTTTGCCTTTGCGGATCAGATAAAAGAGGTAATCAAAGTTTCTGAAAGCGCGAGCCAACTGTTTCAACATTTGGGCCTGATAGCCGTCACAGGCCTGATCATGATCCTGTTCGCTCTTGTTTTGTTTAGATCCCAGAGACGAGTACCCATTATTTATCCAAGCGCCGCTCGACAACAATCACGCTTCCTGAAAACCTCGGTCGAGAACCATATTCCCTTGCCCTTTGTATCAGGAGGGATTCAACCTGTATCCACAGCTATAGGACTCTTTTCCCTCGCTCAACTGATATCGTTTTTGCTAGCGAGCTATGCAGGCGAAGCGTTGGCCGGAATTGCCAACTGGATAGGAGCAAGCTCATCGCCACAATCACGCGTTTATTGGATAACGCTGGCAACGATGGTTTTCGCCTTGGTTTACCTCAACAATTTCACCATGCTCTGGAAGCCGTTTCGCAACAGCGAATACTCGATGGCGGAAACGCTGAAGCGGTCGAATGGAGCCTTTATCAAGGGAGTGAGACCTGGAAACCAAACCCAGGTCTATCTGGAAAAAATCGTGGCGAAACTCACACTGATCGGAGCCACTACATTGACGACGATTACGGTAGGAATCCCGTTCTTGATTCATCACTTCCTCGATTTCAACATCTTGGTAACCGCCCTATCGCTGATCGTCTTTGTCAAGACTCTGCAAGACGTCCAGAGTAAAATGCAGGCCGACCTCGTATTGCAACCTGGATACTATGAGGGACTATTGACACGGAGGCGATACAGATGATTTAATCGGCAAGTAGGCCGAAGGGACACATAAACCCTGGAACGAGGAATAACTATTCACTTCCTCAAAGAATCGGAGGGGGGACCTTAGAATCCTCGCAGGATAAATATTCAGAAATAACGTTCGAAGCGTTTTCAACGAATGCTATATCATCCTCGTTGAAGGGCTCTCTGCGGATTACCAAACTACTGAAATTCAAGGTACCCCAAACCTCGCCTTCTTGAAATATAGGAGTACCAATATAACCTTCCAGAGGCACATTGTGGTAGAGCGGGTGGCGAGACAAGCCGAGGCAGCCATCCAGTTCGGTCATGGCGACTGTCTTTTTCTTTGAAACGACCTCGCTGCAAAATGTTTTGAGTAATGGAAAAGACTCGCCAGCCACGAAAGCATCAGTTGTGGACTTTACTGCCACAATCGTGTAATCATCTTTTTGGATACGGCTTACAATAGCCAGAAAATTGCCTTTAGATAATCTCAGCTCCTCAATTCCAATTGCCAGGAATTGATCGCATAACTTGAGAAACTGACTTGAATAGGCTTCTGTCATAGTCTGAGCAAAGATGATTGAGCTAGGACAGGACTCGTCTAAATTAGATCCTTGAAAACATAAAATAAGAATCCGACTAAGAACAAACTAATTAATGGTTTGCTGCAAAGCCTGCAGCTAAACTTAATAAAACGCTAGATCAGGGATCATTCCGCTTGTGAATGAACATTTAATGAACAATAAAATGCTTATAGTGAGCAATTGTATCCAGACTTTGAATGTGTCACCCTGAATGTGACTTTGTTTGAATTAGTACCCATATTCTAGCTTTTATTCGCCCACTAGGCTCTAAGTAAAAAAACTAGAATAGCGATAGTAGGCAGTTCGGAGGATCATTCAAAAAGTACGTGACGAAGCCGTTACTGGCTTGCCCATATCGATCGCGTTCCGCCAAATGCGGCCATGTCTCTGCTCGCTCAGGAGGATTTCAAGTCCAACGCCGACTTCAAGAAAGTAGCCATTGCCTACGCCGGAATAGGCGTGTTTTTCGGCATACAACTCAGCCTGCAGAACAACTTCATCGTAGAACGTCTGGGAATCGAAGCCCACGAGCTAGGAGTGGTTGAAGCTCTGCGAGAAGTGCCGGGATTTCTTAATTTCATCTTTCTCACAGCCATGGTTGCCTTATCGCTGCGTCTCTCGGCGGCGCTTTCGCTCGGAATCATGGCCATTGGGATCGCCTCTTTTTCCCAGATCGACAGCGTGCTTTCATTCGCCGCCCTTTCCGTTTTCTGGAGCATCGGATTTCACGCCTGGATACCCATTGGCCAGACCATGGCCCTTAACGCATCGCCGGAAAACCAAAAGGGGAAAGCCCTTGGCATTCTGCGCAGCGTGGAGAGCGCTGCCTGGCTAGCTATTCTTTTAACCAGTTTGCTACTATACCGATACATTGGATACGATGGACTCTTTATTGCCGCTGGACTAGCCTGCGCGGTCGGAGCTTTTTCCGTTTCCCGAGTAAAAGCAAAGGACCCGAGAACTGTAGATAAAACCGTGCTTCTCAAAAAGAAATACTGGCTCTACTACACGCTTCAGTTTCTGCAAGGTTGCCGCAAGCAAGTCTTCATTACTTTCGCCATATTCGCTTTGGTCAAAGTTCACGGAATGCCTGTTGAAACTACCATGATACTGGTATTCATTAATCAACTTCTGATTACTCTAACCGGACCCTGGATTGGGAAGCTCGTCGATCAGCTCGGCGAACGGGTCATGCTGTCAGTCAGCTATATCGCGCTGATCTTCGTGTTTATCGGCTATGGTGTCGTTGACGAAATATCAGTGCTGTACGTTCTCTATTGTTTGGATAATCTAGTCTTCTTTGGAGCGATCGCCTTGAACACTTACGTCAACCGATTAGCCCCGCCCGAGGAGCTGAAGCCAACCCTATCGATGGGTGTGACCTTTAACCACATTTCATCAGTGGCGGCTCCCCTCATTGGGGGTTTCGCCTGGAAAGCCTTTGGCTACCAGGCTATTTTCATTGCAGGAGCCATTGTAGCAGCGATTTCGCTTGTCTTCGCTCAATGGATACCGAGGAAGCAGACTGTATAGGCAAATCTCGGTAGCTCATAGAGCAAGAGAACATCCCGGGACAGTTGTCCTACCAAAGAAAGTGTAGTGGTCCTGCTGGCTGACTAGCTTTTAACCTCAATCGGTACCGAGACAACCTTTGTCCCCCAACGGAGATTCAGATGAGCCTTCGAATCGGAAAGCGTGTCAAAATCGATCTCAAACCACTCTGTCTGCGATCCCGAAGAAACCCCGGCTCTCGTTCGGACGACATCCATAGCTTTGTCGTATTGAGTGCCCCATGACAGTTTAGAGTTGATAATGATCGTCCACTCATCATCGCCCGGAACTGTGTAGAGAGAATAAGTTCCCGCGCTAACCGCCTTGCCTCCAACTAGAACATCGCCAGAAAAAGTGATGGCAGCGGATTCGTTGGCCCCCGTTCGCCAGACTTTGCCCGCCGGTGTTAGCGATTCCAAGGCACGACCCTTCAAACCCGGGCGGCCGTAAGTAACCGATACGATCGTCGTTCCAATATTTTGAGTGACCGCCGCGTTGGGACTGGGGCGGGCTCTGCCATTGCCTCTATCCTGACCGAACGAAAGCGAATGGAAAGGGAGGAAGGCTATTAAAGTTATGAAGAGAACAGTGTATTTTGATTTCATAGGATGGCGCATTCTTAGCTAGGTTGGAGCAGAAGTTATGCCTTGCCCGCAACCGGGAGTCAAAACGATATAAGTTGGGCAATCAGTAATCACGCCACAGCCGTTACCTAATAGTCAAAGTATAAAAATACGCTCTCATGCGGCCATTTAATCGAAACATTAAGCGCACCCTGGCTCTAGCCAGACGCCTCTCAGCTCTAGGAATAGCCATCGCAATCAGCCTGGCAGCCAAAGCTGACTTCTCGATAACGGGCTCGCTTCCTCGACTCAAGCCAGGAGATTCAATCCAAGTGTTTCGCGAAAACTTGGAAACAAGAAGCCAGGTCTTAATAGGTGAACTGAGCGTTGGAGAAGACTACTCTTTTGCTGGAAAGTTCGAGAACGAACCGGGGCTATATACCTTGGTGATGCCAGACGAACGTAAAATGGCAATTGCAGTCAGCCACAATCAAGCTCTTGTATTTGAAAAGGATACGTCGTCTGCAAACAAATACAATATCTCGGGTTCACCGGATACCGATGATCTAGGCGCTTACGAAACATTCCGCAAAGATTCCTTAGCCCGCCTTGTTTACCCTCCAAGACGAGCTCTCAATAAAGCGAGGGAAATGGGAGAACCGAGAGAAAAGCTAAGCGAGCTAGCTCAGCTCGAAGTAGAAGGCTACAACGCTCACCTGCGAGAACTAAACGACTTCGTTATCGATCGACTAAGAACCACTAGCGCTTTATACGCGACTTCCATTCGTTGGGATGGCGATCATCGGCTTGAGGAACTCAGAAAGAAAATCGATGCGTTTGCCAAGGGCAATCCCGATCTATCGATAACCAAGAGCATGCAAGAACGCCTTCGTCTGTTTAGCCTTGCTGCCATAGGGACAATGGGAGCCAAACTCGAAGGGCAATCCATCGACAATCAACCACTAGCGCTGGAAGATTTTTTGACTAAGGTTACTTTACTCGACTTTTGGGCTTCTTGGTGCACTCCCTGTCGGGTTGAGAACCGCCATTACGGAGAATTGCTTGAAAAGTATTCAAAAAACGGATTCGCCATTTTCGCCGTCAGTCTCGATACGAATCGAAAAATGTGGGAAACCGCTTCGAAACGAGATGGCGTAACCTGGCCGCAAATATCGGACCTGCAGGGTTGGAAATCACCTATGGCAGCAGCCTACAACATTTCCGCTCTGCCCAAAAGCTTTCTCCTTGATGAAGAAGGTCGCATCATCGCCAAGAATCTTCGCGGTCCACAACTCGCCACCAAATTGGAGGAGCTTCTAAAAGAAGAATGAGGTGGAAAGCGGCGTCCTCGACGCGTTTTGCAGCGTTGTAAATCGCAAGTCCTTTTTTAGAGGTAGGGAGGCTTGTCCTCAAGCCTCCGTCTTGGTTGTCTTTTCGGAGGCTTGAGGACAAGCCTCCCTACCGCAATTTTTTGGGCTTTCTCTAAGAAAGTCCCTTTAAATTTTCCAGTTCTTCGATCGTTCGCGGCCAATCGTTCTTTAGTATTCGAGACAAGGATCGATCCGCCAGAATCTTCCCGCCTGTTTGGCAACGCGGACAGTAGTTGGTTTCGTTCTCCGCGTAGCGAATACGCTGTATCGTAGTGCCGCAACGAAGACATGGCTTGCCAAACTTGCCGTGGGCCGAAAAGTCGGGTCGAAAGGCAGTGACTTCTCCCGCCTCCGGGAAGCGTCCTTTAAATTGCTCCACAAGGCGCTTTGTCCATGTATCCAATGCTTCGATAATCGATTGATGAAGCCGATCGATTTCTTCGTCGCTAAGCTTTTGCGTTTGAGCGATGGGAGAAAGTTCGGCGGCGTTCAGAATCTCGTCTGAATAAGCATTGCCGATACCGCTGAAAAGCGTCGGATCAGTAAGGGCTCGTTTTAGCGTATGATTTCTTAATTGTAGTCGTTCAACGAATACTTGCTTTGGGACGTCCTGAATTTCCAGACCGCCAGGATCCATCGCCTTCAGCGTTGCCTCCCCCACCAGGCAATGCAAGGAGGCTCGTTTCTTTTTGCTGGCTTCCGTGATAAAGAGAACGCCTTGAGGAAACTCGAACTCAGCCAAGACTATCTTGCCACCTAATCGCGGCTTATCCTTTTCACGCCAGCGAAAACGACCCGAGACCATCAGGTGGAAGACGAGAAACTGCTCATCCTCGAATTCGAAAACCACGCGTTTTCCCAAACGCCTCAAACCGCGAACCACTAGCCCTTCGAATTGTTTGATAGGAGGATCGAAGGTTCGCAAAAAGAAAGGACTGCGAAGTTGAACCCGTTTAAGGGACTGCCCGACAACTCGAGACTCAAGGGAAGCAAGGTAGAGCACTATGTCTGGCAATTCAGGCACTCGTTCATACCACGGAAGGAGACAGGAAAGTCAAAAAGCAAGAGGGCTGATTGGATGGATGAGACTAATTTGCTTAAATATTTCTGCTTGAAAGGATTCTGGATTCGGAGGAAGCGGTCTGTGAAACTCTACAAACCAAGTTGAACATGACTAACGACCCCATCCTACCTCAACCCGCCCAAAGGGAAAGCGTCACCATTCGCACGGTGGTCATTTTCATGCTGATGTGGATGGGAGTCGCCATCAATGTTGGTCTTTCCGCAAATCTCCTCCCTAAAACCATCGAACGGGTTAACGATGATCCGCGTATCATCGGTCTGATTCTAGCGCTGAATCCCCTCTTCGGTTTCATCGCTCAACCGCTCGTCGGCATCCTTAGCGACCGCATTTGGACTCCCATCGGACGAAGGGCCTTCTTCATCATAACGAGCTCTCCCATCATTTCGATCGCCCTGTGGTTTATTCCCGAGGTCGCTCTCCTTTGGCAACTCTTCATCGCCGTTCTGTTTTTCGAATTCTTCATGGATGTGGTCATCGGATCGGATCATCCGCTCATTGCCGATCTCGTACCTCCCAAACAGCGGCTCTTTGTGAATGGGATGATCATAACCGTAATGACGCTGACGTCCGCAGTATTGCTGAAATTTGGCATGGGGCATCTGCTCAAGCACTACGACCACCAGGTACTCTATCGTATCGGAGCCGTCGCTCAAATCGTTCTCATCATGATTCCCGCTTTTTTCTTGCAGGAAAAACCGGTCGAGAAAGATCTAAGCCGCCCCAAACTCACTATCAAGCGATACGTCATGGATGTTTGGGGACATCGAGAACTCAGGCGCCTAAGCATCATATTTCTCATCGGAGCAATCTTTGATACACTGATAAGGACTTACATGGTTCTCTTCGCAACAAGATCGCTGGGAGCGACTACTTACGAATTCGGAAACTATTGGTACCTCATGCCTTTGATGGGGCTATTCGCCATACCCGGAGGCATCGGTATTGAAAAATGGATACCGAAAGATAGAGCGCTTTTGCTCGCATTTCTCTTGGAAATCTGCGCCTGCATCTTCGCAATATTCGGAGACGAACCCTCCGACCTCATATTGGTCGCCCTTCTGTTCGGACTCGGGTTCACCATCAAAGGAGTGATCGTAAAGCCCTTCTTCACGGAATTCATCCCTAAGGACCTGATCGGCCAGGTGTCTGGAGCCATGAATCTCTTCCATGCCGCCGGCAAGACGCTGGCGACTTTTGGGGGCGGGTATCTCGTCTTCTTCGCTAATAACGACTACCGTGTTCTCTTCTACTACGCTCTCGCTATTGGGATTGGAGCAGCTCTGCTTTGTCTACGCGTAACGGACCACCGTTTTAAGCAGCGGAAAGAAGGAAGCTAATCCCTTCCAGAAAAAGCCGTTTCAAAAGCAAACGGCTTCCTGTAACCTTTTTCCGGCTTGACGAGTAACCACAAACAAGAACGGGAAATTGTGAATTCGGAAACGGACGAAGAGCTTATGAGTAAAGTGAAAGAAGGTTATTTAGGCTCACTGACTGTACTCTTCGAGCGCCATCAAAAACCGCTGTTCAACTTTTTCCTGCGAATGTGTAGAGATCTCGAGCGGAGCGAGGATCTCACTCAATCCGTCTTCGAGCGGATTATCAAATATCGAAAGTCCTACAAAAACCAGCACTCCTTTCGCTCTTGGATGTATCAGCTGGCTCGCAACCTTTTCTACGATAGCTACCGAAATCTGAAACGAAAAAACGAATACATTGCTGATCCTCAGGAAGAAGGTCACCTTTTCGATTTCAACGATAATCAAGCTTTGAAAGAAAAAAGGCGTATCGAATTGAACGACGCTCTAAGCCGCCTGCCAGCGGAGCAAAGAGAATTGATTTTGATGAGCAAGTATCAGGGATTAAAATACGAAGAAATAAGTCGCGCGACAGGAATCTCTCTAAGCGCAATCAAGGTAAGAATCCACAGAGCGATGCATAAATTGAGAGACGTGTATTTCGAAGAAAGGAAAGCAGAATGAACTGCGAGAAAACGAAAAAACTACTCCTAGACTATCTGCAAAACGAGCTTTCAGACAAAGAAAAGCAGGAACTCGAACAGCGCCTTGAACAGTGCGAAACCTGCGAAGCTTTATTAGAGGAATTTCGAGAGCTCTTTCAGGCCATCGAGAATCAGACGGATATGGACCCTCCTCCATCTTTGAAAGAGAATTTCAATCGGATGCTGGTTAGCGAGATGGAGAGTCAGGTAGCCAGCCGCCAGACCTCCCTAAGCGATCGATTTTCTTCCCTGCTTGATCGGTTCTCCATTAAGCCGCTGGCCCAATCGCCCGTAGCGATTCTCCTTATGGTTCTCTGTTTCACGCTGGGCTACTATTTCAATAGCCGCCAAGACGAAACTAGCCTTGCAGCAAGAAGCTTAGAGGAAATCGAACGCCTGCAGGTCGAAATGAAGACTCTGAAGGATGCCTACCTGATCAACTCTCTTTCGCTACCGAGACCAGGTCAACGGCTACAAGCCATTGTTGAATACGGATCTGGAGACTCCATGTCAGCCGAAGCAGCCGACGCCTTACTCCAGTTTCTATACAACGATAGCAATGTGAATGTTCGCTTTACCGCTTTGCAAACTCTGTCTGAGCAGTGGGCAGGACAGGAGGTCAGGGACCGCCTGCTTAACGCGCTAGCCAATGAGAATGAACCCCTCATGCAAGTATCCATTATTCGGATATTTGAAGAAGCTAGAGATACTCGGATTATCCCTCAGCTGGAATCAATTATCTTATCGGAAGAAACGACGGACTACGTGAAGGGCTATGCTCTGAACGCGAAGA
This sequence comes from Opitutaceae bacterium, assembly GCA_028281165.1. Lineage (GTDB taxonomy): Bacteria > Verrucomicrobiota > Verrucomicrobiia > Opitutales > Opitutaceae > JANQRT01. Next base: position 15,630 of record JANQKI010000016.1, read on the forward strand.
GCAAGCTCGAACGTAGAAAAAACGCGCAACTCAAACGAACCAAGACCTTATAAACATGAAAAAATACAGAAGACATATAGCTCTAATCGCTATTGCGATACAAGCGTCCGCACTCGTAATTGGACAGAATTTCGAAATGCCTATGGAAACGGATCCAGCATCGACAACTCTGAAAATTCTTCCAATCAGCAGTGAAATCGAAGTTATAGGAATTGAGGAAAATGTAATAAGGCTACGTATGGAAGGTCTTAAATCTCCTCCTAGAAGAGCTGAGGGATTAAGACCTTTATTCAATTCTGCTCAGGATAACACAGGCTTAGGTTTGGAACTGATGCCGTTGCCAGACGATAGTAAAACGCTCATTCTGCGCAAGGCACGCCAAGATCCCGGGAAGACGCTTCGCCTCGAAATACCGAGGCAGCTAGTTCTGAACATTGACGCCGACCGGGAAGATGTGTCGGCAAGCAAACTTTCGGGAGAAATAACCGCTAAAATGGAACACGGAGATATAAGACTGGAAGAAGTTACTGGACCTCTAATCGTCAATACGACTCATGGAAATATTGACGTGATTCTTGCTCAAATGAATCAAGAGTACCCTTCATCGCTTACTGCAGTTCATGGTCACATAGATATAGAAATAGACGAGAGCGAGAAATTCGAGGTCGGCCTCCAAGTCAAACATGGCGAAATCTATACAAACCTGGACCTCGAAATCAATTCCGGCAGAGATGGCATGAGCAGCTTAGCGGGAGGGCGTAAAATGAGAGCTTCCATGAATGGTGGAGGCCCTCAAATAGATATCTCCGCCATACACGGGGATATCTATCTAAGAAAATCCGAGTGATCGGCAGACGGTGAAAGATTTCCCAAATGAAAACGACCACCTTTATCCTTTGCTCTGTTCTCTTAGCAACTTCGCCTGCCACAGCGTCCAGAACGATAAACGAGACAATCCGTCTGTCCGAGGATCAGGAAGTTTTTATCAAACTGAAATTCGCAGATGAAATAAACATCATCCCCGTTTCTGGGAATACTCTGAGAATCGAAGGCCATGTAGACATTAACAACGGAGAAAGCGACGAAGCCTACGAGCTCAGTATCGATAAAACGGATTCAGAACTGAGAATTGAATCTGACTTGATCAACAAGCATATGCATTATCGCACAGTTAGGGTACGAAACAGAAATGGAGACATTTCCTCGTCAAGTCATACCATAGATATTCAGGCAAGTTTCGATATATTTGTTCCTAAAGGACGAAAGCTCACTGTTAAAAGCATAAACGCGATCCTCAATCTGCAAAATCAGGATGCTCCCGTGATTGCCGAATCCATCAATGGCGAGATAGGTTTAGCTCTTTCCAAGAATGCCGACGTCGATTTGGAAATCAGGACCATCCATGGAGAATGCTACACAAATCTTGAATTTCAGCTCCTGGAGAATACAAATGGATTGAGGCAAATCGGAGGGAGAACGAGAGCTAAAGCCAGACTCAACAAAGGAGGAACGCCCATCCATTTGAAAACAATTAACGGATACATGTACGTCAGAGAGCTGACTAAAGAACACGAAGGATAGACCATCAGATCCATTCTCTCGCATAGGAAAAGTATCGCCCTGCAGGTAAAACTGCAGGGCGATACTTTTAATTCCCAATCGGTTGAAAAGTCGGCTTTGAACTAGGTCGGCAAGCCAAGGGGAATGCCGCGAAAACCTGTGAGAAAGAGATTGTCACACAAACGGCGCAAAAATTTGTAAGGAACTTTCGATACATTTGTTAGGTCATTATTATTCAAGAACCCCGGTAGGTATGGAAGAGGCCATACCGAAGTTTTCTTAAATTGTAACAAAAGCGTGCTTGATTTCACCAGAGGGAGGAGTAAATCATAGAATCATGACGTCACTACGTCATGATTCTAGATGGCTAAAGACACAAAGACAAATACCTCATTACGCCTAGATAAGAAAACCTTGAAGGAGCTGAAGACGATTGCTCTGCGGGAAGATACAAGCGTTCAAAAGATCCTATCAGGCTTAGTTGAAAACTATTTAGCAAAAAGAAAGAAAAAGAAGTGAAGAGATCCCTCTCGTCGGAAATCGAACGTAAATTCATCCTAAGGTCATTGCCGCCCGAACTGGAAATTGCCAAAGGACGCCTCATTAAGAAAGGCTTCCTTTCGGTCGAACCCGATCGGGAAGTCCATCTTCAGTCCATCGAAGACCGCTTTTTTCTTACTGCCATGACGGGTCATGGCCTGTCTCGCGGAGAGTTGGAAACTGAAATAACCCGCGTGCAATTTCTCAGCTTGTGGCCCTTAACCTCTGGGCGCCGCATCGAGAAGCTGAGATTCGAATATACATTAGACAAGCAGCTCTTTCATATAGACATTTTCCAAGCAGAGCTCGACGGCCTTCGACTAGCCGAAACCGAATTCGCTAATGTCCAAAACAGCCGTCAATTTATGGCGTCACCCTTTTTTGGAGACGAAATTACAGACGACTGGCGTTTCACGGACAAGATGCTAGCTATGCAAGGCATGCCAGAGGGCGCCAGCTTGGAGAAACCTCGAAGCAGGGAAACCAATCCATACAGAGGCTTCAGTCATTCTTCCGCTATTTCGGAAAACCAGAGAATGGCTGCCCAGAAGAGGTTTGTCACTCGCTGAAGGTTCGCCTCGACTGACACCCTCCAAAAAGAAGCTAATAGCGCTCTGCGTAGGAGCGGCTTTATGCCGCGATTGAAACTCGGGGCCCGGGGCGCATAGCGGCATCCTCCTGTGCAAAAGCTTCGGCGTGACAGGTAAAGCCGCTCCTACATTAATTGTTGAATAGCCATTAAGGCTTCTTGGGAGGCGTAATCATAATGTGGGCACGGTGGGTGCCTGGATTCATAATCCAAGGACCCCCAGGCGAAGCCGGAGCAAGAGGGAGACCGGTGCTCCCAGCAGTGGCGTAGGGAATGTAGAAGACATAGCGCAGATGCGTTTCCTCCGGTTCCATGGTTTCCTCATTCAAGCTGCCATTTAAAACATACAAAAGCGCTCGTTCGGGCATTGGCAGCTTGCCCGACTTCACTTCTTCTTCGCGGATTGCGAAAATCTCCGGCGCCTTCTTGCCTTCCTTTTTCAATGCGCGACCGCGCTCCATGAAAGGCTCCAAACTTTCATGATAGCAGGCCACGCTAAAACCCTTGCGAGCAGGATCATCCGCTAGACAGATCAAATCATTGCTCCCCTCTTTAAGAACGACCAGCGCCCCACTCTCATCATAACCAAGAACGGTTGCCTGCTCTCTTTCGATTTCAGGAGCTGCCAAAACAGCCGTTTTAATCTGCCAATCCTTGGAAGGGTACTTCTGACCAAAACAGATTGTAGCCAATGCGAGCGAAACGATTAGTATCCAAAATTTCATAAGTGGTGTAGACTAACTTTCCGCTAAGAATAAGCAAGCAGCCTCTATGGATGCAGCTTGTTCTTTCTCCCAGCCGCGCTCCAAGGCAGCTATTAATGTCATGAGAGTCACATCAATTTATTGATTGCAGCTTTCGTTTCTCAGACCAAAATCTTGTATAGGCTGATGAAATCTATACCCCTCCTTAGTCTTCTGACATTGTCGATTCTTCCAGAGACAGCGGCTCATGAATTTGAAGATGAGAAGATCGGTCAATGGATTTTCTCTCCGAGGTACACGCTACCAGGCAATGCGGAAAACTTTCCCGGTCCATGGATTGCCTATTCCGGTCCCGAAGCCCCTTTCCTTGCCAAATCGGTCTTGCCTGGAGCGGAACTATTCGGACAAAAACCTACAGAACGAAAAACCCGGCTAATTTCGAACGAGCGCCTTCCTGGCGATGAGTTTACTCTCCAAGCCTGGATCCTGGACCATTCCAATCAAAAGATAGGCATGGCCGCCGGCGTCTTCGCTAACGACCCAAAACAAGGCTTCGTGCTGAGCTATTTCAACAAGCATGTCTATGGATTTTTGAATACAGATGAGGATTCACCCTCGTCTGTTATGTCTTCAAAGATTACACGAGACATGACCTGGAAAGCAAGATGGTCGCATATAGCGCTGCGTTATGATGGTTCCAAAGCGACCCTCTTCGTCAACACTAAGCAAGTAGCCTCTCAAAACATCAAAGGCCGAGTGAAATACGGTAATCAATCTTCTTTCGAAATCGCTGCTTACCTTGATAACGAACCCTACATGGACTTCGAAAATCTTGTACGAGCAGCTCAACTACACAGTAGAGCCCTTAGCGACAAGGAAATAGAAACTGAATTCAATCGTCTAACAGACCTAGTCGAAACGACGCGTCTCGCAGAAAATCTTCTCCACTTTACAGCTGGTCCCTATCTTCATTACGCAACGCAAAATGGTGTCAATGTCTCCTGGGAAACAAGCGAGCCCTCCCCAGCAGTCCTCCGCTATGGAACAACCATTCCATTGGATCAATCGATCGAATTCCCCACGAATGATCGTATCCACATAGCGGAGCTGAAAAATTTAGAGGCCGAAACCAACTATTACTATGAAATTGAAGTCCAAGGAAAGGGATTGGAAAAAATACGTTCTGGCATCCTGACTTTCAAAACGGCGGTTCACGCAGAATCCGCCTTTCGTTTCACCGTGATCGGCGACACTGAATCACGGCCCTATGTTAACGATAGGATCGCTAAGCTCATGTGGACCGAAAGGCCTCATTTCTCTATAAATCTAGGCGATCTGACTGACGGTGGCCAACATGATAAAAAATTCGAATGGAATTTTGAATACTTTACCGGAGTGACCCAGCTTTTTTCTCGCATCCCCGTATTCACAGTTCCAGGAAATGGCGAATCCGATCTACATTGGTATCGCTATTTTCATAACTATCCGGACCCGGAAAATTACTACACGTTTCAATACGGCAATACCCAATTCTTCATGTTGGACTCGAACGAAAAGATAGAGCCGACAAGCCAGCAATACAAATGGCTGGAGGAACAGCTTAAAACATCCGAAGCTACTTGGAAAATCGTTTGTCACCATCACTGTACCTACTCTTCAGATGAAAATGATTACAACGACACCTGGAAAGGCGAAGCCTCCTACTTCATCCATAAAAATGTGAAAGAGGCGATTCCGCTCTACGAAGAGTATGGCATAGATATTGTGTTCTTTGGGCATGTTCATGCCTATGAGCGGAGTCATCCGTTAAGAAACGACAAAATCAGCCAAGACAACGGTGTGATCTATATTGAAAGCGGAGGAGGAGGAGGAAATCTGGAAGACTTTGCTCCGCATCCATCCTTTTTCAGTCGTAAAACGTATCGGGGCCATCACTACTGTGTCGTTAATATAAATGGACCAACACTGGAGCTTCAAATGATTACCTCCGAGGGATCGACTCGAGATAGCATGACCTTGAAAAAGCCGTAACCACCATTCTCATTCCTTTAAAATATATTAAAGCAATAGGTTTCATTTCTGCCCCATTTACATAATCGAGTTGCTTAGAGAGACTGTAGACATCAGTTCAGTATAGAACCGTTTGGCTCCAAATAAGTGGCTCAACCTATAAAGGAGATACGCCTTTCCAATTACAATGACCTCCAGCCATCTCCATCACGGGCATGGAAGCCTGCTCGATCACATGCTCATTTCGAAATCGCTGCAATCCTACTTCTCGGGAGCCTCGATCTTCAACAAAACTCTGCACGACGAAAGCCTGCCATTTCAATTCGACACGCTGTACCCAGAATTAGATTACGCCCCCTTTATTGCCGAATTCGAAGTATCTTAAGAATGGTAGGGAGGCTTGCGTGTCACGGCGTAGTCTTTCGGAGACGGGTCCGCAAGCCTCCGTTTCAAACGTCGCCGTCGCGATCAGGCTCCAAGGACTTCTTCTATTGCAGAGGAGAGAAATCCAGCGGTCGTAAATAAGTCGACTTCACGCCTCCCTTAACCACCAGACGACCATTTACTCGAGAGGCAGCTGCAGCGGCCTTCCATTCGGGATCCGCCAAAAAGCCTTTCCAGGAAACCTGAGCCGCCTCCTTGCTTTGATGGGCCAAAAGGTAGATGAGCGTATTTTCCACGCCTTCCTGATTAGGGGTTAAATGCCAATAGCAAAGATTCTCCATGCCGTGTTTGGCAAATAAAGAAATCGTGGCATCGCTGAAACGCTTGTCGAGATTAGCCAAATTTCCATCAGTGGATGTGTATACCCGCAATTCGAATACACGCGAGTCGTCAGCTTGTTGCAATGACAGCATGGGCGAATAATCCGTGGTTGTCATAAATTGGGAATCGATTTTCTGAACCAGCTTTCCATCCACTTCAGAGGCCTTTTTCGCTTTCTTCCAATCGGGATCGCTCAAGAAAGCTTTCCATGAAGCCTTACGAGACTCGAGGCTCGGATAGGCTAGAATATAAACCAACTGATTATCCGCATTTTCGCTCGAAACCCAATAGCCAATATTCTCGATGCCGTACTTCTCGAAAAACGTTGTGGTATGGTCACGGAAGCGAGCTTCGAGGGCATCCAGCTTGCCTTCGCTCGCTTGATAGATCCGCAATTCGAAAATCCGGGAGTCATCGTTTGCAAATAGATTAAGAGCTGAGCCTAAGAAAATAAAACAGCCAGCGAGCGCAGAAGACAATATTCGGGTCATGGAGAAGGAAAAGTACCGAGAGAGCGAAAGGTGTCGATCAATAAGTTACCGTCGCATCAGGAACCGGTTTGCGAGGATACCGACTTATCAAAGGCTATCAGTTCCTCCGCAACGCGCTCCGCTCCTCTTTCAGCTAATGTATCAAGATCTTGGACAATAGGAGCTCTCGGTCCAGTGGCTTCGAAGGACTCGCTGATTTTCAGGGAGCCAATAAAGTCCCCCGATTGGTAGTCGTAAAGATTTACCTTCGCCGCAAAGCGAGCTTGTCCCATTGCAGGTCCAAACTTAAGCCGCATGGCCGCGTTTCCCTTTTCATATCGAGTAACTACACCCTCGATCCTAATAGCCCTACCCTCCGGATCTTGTCGCAAAATGTCCTTGAACAGTCCGGCCCTAGAAAGGAAGCGGGCGATTCTTTCGGCAAAATCATAGCCTGAACTGCCCGGCCCATCGAAATCTTCGATCACCACTGTTTGGTATGAAGAAATGGATACGAAAGGGTTGAACTCGCTCGTGGTTCGACAACCGGCAAGGAAGATAGCCAAAAAAATAACAAAGCTAGCAACTAAACGCATCACTTGATTTAACCTTTCATTTTTACCCTCAATGGAAAAGCGCCGCTCTCTCCCTAAGAGCGGCGCATTCATTTTCCCTCTTCCCCAATCTCTAACCTCTTTTATGAAGCGGATCTTTTAATCGCTGCAGACAATTGACCGACTCGTACCAAACTACCCTTTGGAGCTCTAACCGTGTTAGATGGCGTAACGGCTTTTTCCTGACTTAGATACGATGAAAGCTGACCTGTTCTGGCAGAATTGGTTGCCAAAGCCCCACCTGCCTGTGATGGGCTGCTTCTCTCAGCCGCTAGCTGAGACGAAAGCTGCCCAGCTCCACGAACCGACGTTTCGCTGTATCCGATTGAAGCTGTTGCGGCTATTGCGACGAGTGCAGTGATAAATGTCTTTTTCATGTTTTTCCTCCCTAAAGATTGTTTCGAAATGTGATCGTTAGTGATCAAGGTATGCCAGGTATACGTCTGTATCCTGATTTGTGTTTCAAAAAAATCGTCTTTCTCGAATTTCGTGAGATCGGAATATCTGTGAAATCATCCAAAACAATCTACTGCTACGTGGCTCGAGTTGTAGGCAATGACGTCCCGAAACAGGTAATGCGGATATCACGAGAAACATGTAAACGTTCGAAAGAAACTATTGATTGAAGACAATGGTTTCCAGGCCTTCAAACGAGCATCGGCCTAGGGAAGATCAATCTGGAAAATCACTCGGCTCTCAGCGCCACCGAAGGATGGATACGCGTTGCTCGGTTGGCCGGCATCCAAGCCGCTAAAAGGGTAACCGCAACGAAGAAGGCGAAGACCAAAAGGATGTTCAACGGGTCGCCAGGAGTAATCCCGAAAAGCAGATCCTCGATTAAGCTGCCCGAGAATATCGCTACCGGGAATCCGACTAGACAACCAATCAAGGATAGCTTCAAGGCGCCCTTCAAGATTGAATTGGACACCACCTTGGCGCTTGCTCCAAGAGCCATGCGAATGCCGATTTCCCCAGTCCGTTGAGAAACCTGCTTAGCAATCGAGCCAAACAAGCCGATGCAAGCTAGAAGGACGGCGATCGAAGCCATGATGACGCAGAGACTCGCAAAGGTGCGCTCCCGGTGAAAAGACCTTTCGAAAAGATCTCCAATTGTACTCATTCCTCGGATACTAATATTGGAGTCGAGTTCATTGACCAAGGCGCGGATCTTCGGCCTCATGACTCCGGCGTCGCCTTCGGTTCTGGCAAACACGAACGATCTCTTAACAATACGATCGTTGTCTCGAACACTGAAATATACCGTAGGCTCGGCATCGCCGCGAATTGAGAGATATGTCGTATTTTCGCACACCCCGATGATCAAGTAGTCTTGGTCGGATCCGAATTGGCAAGTCTTTCCCAGAGCCTGCCCTTCAGGGAACAGAAGCGATGCTGCCCGCTTATCGATAATCGCAACAGGTTGGGAATCCCCTGTGTCAGTGGGCTGGAAGTAGCGCCCATCGACTCGAATACCCATCGTTTCGAAGTAATCATCTCCAACGTTTTGAGTATTTATCGTGATTTTCTCATCAACTCCTGGATGACTGAATCCTCTGTTACTGTTACTTTGGCTCAAAGGCATGCGATCAGATACAGTCGTGCTTATAACGCCAGGCAAGCGAGCAATCGCATCTTGTATCCGATTCAAGGCCTCTTCTTTTTGTTCGCTATTGTAGTTAGTTCGATCGAAACCAATCCGAGTCATCAAGGTCCGCTCATGATCGTATCCTGTCTCCACTTCGCTCAGCGAATGGACGCTTTTCGCTAGTATGGTCGCGCCAATTGCAAGGGGCACCGCCAGACTGAATTGCAAGACTGTGAAAACCTTCCCCAGAGTTCCCCCGCCGCTCTTCACCGTACGGCCTTGCCTTAAATCCGCCGCGTTCAACCGAGATGCCTTTATGGCAGGAGCCATTCCGAATACCAGCATAGCGATGGCTGCCACTCCGAAGGAAAACCCGGCAATGCGAAAATCATAGCCTAAATTTATATTATACCTGCTGGCATTCTGATCGAGATACTCTAGCAAGGGACCCTGTCCGAAACCAGCAACCATCAGGCCAACAGATCCCCCAAGAAACGCCAGTATCACCAATTCCCATACAATTGATCCAGCCAACTGGATTCGTCTGGCGCCAAGAGCTGCATAAGTAGCGAGTTCATACCTTCGACTATCGCCGCGCAGAAGGAGGAAACTACCCAGATTCGAACAAGCCACGAGCAAGGCTATACCGGCTACCGCAAAGATATTCCACAAAGGTTTAGCCCTTGTCTCGCGATCAATTAAGGGCCCCCTGCTGCCATCTTTGATTGCGATGTCGGGATTCTCGAAAACCACTCCGACATTATCGAACTCGAAATTTCGGGCGAAAATGGCGGCCGCTCTCGTTTTGAGCAAACGATCCGTCACACCAGCGCGTATCCTCGCCATTGTGTAGATCGCGAAAACGTTTCTCTTACTGTAGCGATCCAGGAAATCTCTTTCCTTACGTTGGGACAGCAAGGCATATATGTCCGCCTCGTTTCCCGGATGGGGATTCTGAAAACCGGGCGGCAGGACGCCAACAATCGTATATAAGCGCGTGCCCCAACTTACAGTCTGCCCAATGGGATTCGTATCCAATCCAAAGATACGTTCCCAAAAGCGATGAGTGATCATAGCATCCAGCCCGGCAGACTGATCCCTTTTCTTAGTGTCTGTGGTTCTTCCAAGGAATGAACGGGCTCCGTAAGCCTCGAAGAAGTTGTCGCTCACCAGCAAGCCTTGGATCATAGCCGGACCTCCTCCCGTCGGAATAGAACCTCCTTGAGGTAAATAGCCAAACACATCGGCGATGTCCTCCAGTCCATCCTGCAACTCCACGAAATTCGCAAGTGGGAATACGGCCGCCTCATGGATCCCCGACTCCAATCTGCGATCGCTTCCCATTATCGAGGTATCTCCCTGCCGCCTGCTCGTCTGCCAGCATAACACGCGGAGGTCCTCGGGATTCTCCACCGGCAACGAGCGAAGAATCGCGGCATCGAGCAATCCGAAAATCGAAGTCGTGGCTCCTACAGTGAGACCAAGAGTAGCTACGCAGAAAACTGTGAAACCAAGACTTTTGGAGAGTCGACGCAAAGCGATTCTGACGTTTCGAAGGACGTTCTCCATAAAACGAACTCTCCAAGAATCGCGACATTCCTCTTTCAGATATTCCACATTGCCGAAACCCTTCATTGCCTCGCGACGGGCTTCCTCTGGACAAAGGCCTTCTTTGACCAGCATTTCGGTTCTCATTTCGAGGTGGCTCTCGATTTCCTCGCTAAGATCGGCATTTTTTGCTCTACCGCTCATGAGCGCCTTAAACCAGTTTCTGATTCTTTGAATCGTTTCCATTTCCCAATCTGTCTTTCCCGTTTCCCTGTGTATTCAAAATTCAACTCGAGGCATTCAGCACATCGCCTATGGCATTAGCTAGCGTTTCCCAAGACACCCGCTCTTCGCCCAAGCGTTTCTTCCCTATGCTGGTAAGCTTGTAATACTTCGCGCGACGCTTGTTCTCGGTCACGCCCCACTCCGACTTGATCCAGCCTCGCTCATGCATCCTATGGAGAGCCGGATACATAGAACCCTCCTCGACAGAAAGCACTTGCTTCGACAGGACATGTATCTTTTGAGCGATTCCAAACCCATGGTTCGAGCCGTTGGAAAGCACTCTTAAGATCAGCATCTCCAATGTTCCCTGCGGAAAATCTATCTTTTTCATATTTATTACCCCTTATTCTACAGTAGAGTACGCCAAACGGTTGCACTCACTTGTTTCGTCTAGGGTAATAAAGTCCCTTACCCTAGCTCGTCAAGGGTAAAGACGCAAATAATATTAAAGCCTAAGGCGACAGCCAACAACGACTGGTTGCATCTTTAAGAAAAATCCCACGGCTAAGATTACAAGGTTGCAAACTTAACCGCAAGGGAAGCAATTCCTTTACAATACGCAAGACTCGGCAAGCAACAGTTAAGACATAGAAGAGCCTAACCAGGGGTAATTGTCGCCTCTACCGATTTAACGAAAGCCCATCACTCAGCCCTCAGCGCCACCGAAGGGTGGATACGCGTCGCTCTTGCCGCGGGAATCCAAGCCGCCAGCAGACTAATCAAGAGGAAAAAGAGGAAAACGGATGCTATATTGAGAGGATCACTCGGCGAGATCTGAAAGAGCTGGTCCTCAATTAAGCGGCTCGCGAAGAAAACGAGTGGCAAACCGATCAAGCATCCCAAGAGTGAGAGTCTCAAAGCTTCCCTTAAAATAGAATTCGAAACCACTTTGGCGCTAGCTCCCAAAGCCATACGGAGCCCGATTTCGCCTTTTCGTTGAGCTACCTGTTTGGCAATCGAACCAAAAAGTCCAATACAAGCTTGTATCACGGCAATGCTCGCCATGACGCCACACAGTATCGAAAAAATGCGCTCTCTAGAGAATGACTGTTCGAACAAGGCCTCTTGTGTCGTTACATTTTGGATTCCTATTTTGGGATTAATCGACCTGATAGCGCGACGTGTCTCTGGAGCCAGAGTCAAGGGGCTCCGAGAAGTGTGGATCAGGAAACTAGGTCGCCTGACCTGACCATTAAAATTGCTTATGTTAAAGAAAGCAGTAGGAGAATACTCGTCACGCAAACTCGAGTACTTTGTATCTCCGCAAATGCCAATGATAAGATGGTCGATTCCATTTCCAAAATTGAAGCTTCTCCCCATGGCTCTTTCTCCGGGAAAAAGAATTCCGGCTAGTCTTCTATCGATGATCGCGACAGACTGAGCGTCTTTAGTGTCACTCGCTTGAAACGTCCTACCCTCTAGAGGAATATTCATGTTAGCAAAGTAGTCCGCGGTTACATACTGTATGTAGGCCTGGACCGTTCCCTCCACACCTGGGTGATTGAATCCGCTTCTAGCTCTTCTATTGCCAAGAGGCATCCGATTTGAATAGGAAACCGCTGTGACTCCTGGCAAACCTGCTAACGTATCCTCTATTTGGAAACAAAGTCTTTGCTTTTGATCGCCGTCCAACCCTGTATTGTCGAAATTCGCGGTCACAAGGAGCGTCTTCTCGATATCATAACCAGGGTCTACTTTACTGAGAGCGTTTACACTTTTGGCCAGCAACGCAGCTCCAATAGCTAGGGGAACAGCAAGACTGAATTGCAGGACGATGAAAATCTTTCCAAGTCTACCGCCTGTGGCTCCACGCAAAGATCGGCCCAGCTTCAAATCGTCGGCAGCATTGAGTCGAGAGGCTTTAATGGCAGGAGCCAGACCAAAAACAAGTGTCGTAAGGCCGGCGATCAGGAAAGCAATGATAGCAATGCGATAGTCAAGACCAAGATCCAGATTAAAGACTCCGGAGTTGACGAGGAGAACGTCGAGAAGAACTTGCTGCGATCCGACGGCAATCAGCAAACCAACTCCGGCTCCTAACAAAGCTAAAATTAGAGATTCCCACAGAATCGGAATGGATAACTGCAAAGGTCGAGCTCCAAGAGCCGCGTAGGTAGCCAATTCGTGTCGACGACCTTCTCCACGCAAAAGCATGAAGCTGCCAAGATTGGCGCAAGCCACAAGCAAGGCCACCCCGGCGACGCCAAAGAGATTCCAAACAGGCTTCGATTCCGAGCGACGTTCAGCGAGCGGACCTCGGCTTCCATCCTCAACGATGATATCGGGATTTACAAAAATGGCCTTGTTGTCTTCGTATTCGAAATTTCGGGCGAAAATCTCAGCGGCCCTCGTTTGTAACGCCTGGTCGGAGACTCCCGGCTTCAAACGAGCCATGATCTCGACCGCAAACATGTTTCTAGGCAAAAATCGTCTTAAAAATGCAGGATCTCGATGTTGAGAAAGCAGCAGATAAATATCTCCTGGATCGCCAGGGACCGGGCTTCGATATGATGGCGGCAAAACGCCTATAACCGTGCAAGTGGACTTTTCCAAGTTGAGAGCTCTTCCGATAGGGTTCGTATCCAAACCGAAGATACGTTCCCATAATCGATAGGTGATAACGGTTTCGGTACTCGATCTATCACTGGATCCTTCTAAACTGAAAGTCCTACCAAGAAGAACAGTCGCTCCATAGGCATCGAAATAGTTATCGCTCACCAGCATCGAAGCGACAGATCTAGAACCTTCTTTGGTTTCTATTGAGAAATTGGACCGAGGAAGATAGCCAAAGCAATCGGCCAGATCAGCCAGCTCTTCCTTAAATTCCTGAAAAACGAGAAACGGAAATACACCCCCCACCTGAGACCCGTTTCCCAGACTCCCGTATCTACCTTCAATATTGGTTGAACCCTTTCGGTCTTGGGTAATCCAATATAGGGCCCTTAGTTCTTTAGGATTTTCTACCGGTAAAGGCCTAAAAAGAGTCGCATCCAGAATACTGAAAATCGACGTAACAACGCCTATGGCTAAGCCCAACGTGACGACGCAAAAGAGGGTAAAGCCAGGACTTTTAATAAGCCGCCTGAAGGCTAGTCGAAGGTTCCTCGACGTCCCTTCCCAAAGCCGGATTCCCCACGATTCCCTGCATTCCTCCTTCATATATTCCATCCCTCCGAATTCCTTTAAAGCAGCCCTACGCGCCTCCTCTTCTGTCATGCCATTTTGGATATTTTCCCGTGTAAGCATGTCCACATGAAGCGAAAGCTCGTCATCTAAATCCTTCTCCACGCTTCCCCTGCGAAACAGCGAACGCAGCCTCATCCCCACTATTTTCAAAAAATCCATATATTAAAATACTACCGCCACAGAGAGTGCCGAATTGAGGGAATGGATAACAACGTATGCTTCGCATACTTGATCCTGCTTCGCAGGGCAGAATCCACGCATTGCGTGGGCAAGACGAAATAAAACAGAAGTCGAATGTCTTTTAGCTTTATTGAAACCTGCCCTTGCAATAGCGAGGATTTTGCCGCGTCTCCACAAAGTGGAGAAAGCGATCGCGTTCGCCCCGCGAACATTGTTAAATAATTTGTCTTCAATACAGAATCCTCCGTGACTCTGTGAACTCCGTGGTTTAAACTCGAAATCACTCACTTAGCCCTCCGACTCCTCCATTCCAAGCACTAGGCCAATCGATTCAACGAAAGCAGCCCAACGGGATGTTTCTGCTTCTAATTGCTTGCGCCCTTTTTTAGTGAGACGATAGAATTTAGCCCGTCTCCCTAATTCGGATACACCCCACTCGGCTTCGATCAGTCGCTTTTGTTCAAGGCGATGAACCGCTGGATACAGCGAGCCTTGCTTGATCAAGAGGCGATCCTTAGAGACCACCATAATCCGTTTCGAGATATCCCAACCATGCATCTTGCCTGTGGCTAGAACCTTCAGGATCAGCAAATCCAGCGTCCCATGAATCAGTTCGTTATTGGCATC
>JANQKI010000093.1 GCA_028281165.1 Opitutaceae bacterium
ACTTCCGCTGGCACATCCGTATTCGCTGGATTCATACAAACTTCCGCTCCGAGCGATTTGGCCATTTCCAGTTTCTTGTCATCGAGATCGACCGATATGATTCGGCCACAGCCAGCTACTTTCAGAGCTTGCAGGCACAGCAACCCAATCATACCCGCGCCTACGACAACCGCTGTATCGGCGAGATGGACCGGAGTGCGCTCAACAGCGTGCACCGCTACAGAAACCGCCTCGACCATGGCTGCCTGCTCGAAGGAAAGCCCATCGGGAAGCTTGTAGAGAATGTGTTGCGGCACCGCTACGAACTCCGCAAACGCCCCATGACGACGATAGTCGTCACAAGAAACGCCTAACACCATGCGGTCCTCGCAAAGATTCACCTCGCCTCGCCGACAATGCCAACATTTGCCACAATAAACCGTGGAATCGAAAGTGACGCGGTCGCCGAGCTTCCATTGCTCCTCGTCCACTTCGCTACCTAGATCGGCGATCGTACCCGCTGCCTCATGGCCCATAATTATCGGGGGTATGCGGCGGCCACTAGAACCATCCATTCCGTGCACATCGCTGCCGCAAATGCCACAAGCGGCTACTTTTATGAGAACCTCATGGGCTTTGATAACCGGTTCAGCAACATCCTTGTATTCAAATTTCTCGTATTCGACTAATTCTAAGGCTTTCATTCGATTATGTTGATTGGCAAGTCGCTATAAAGGTTGACGCGAAGGAAATAATGTAAGGATCGCTACTTTGCGGCAAAACGAAAGCGAAGCAAGATTCGAGCGGGAAGCGACAGCGCTACGTGTAACGTCCAGTCCTTCCTTCACCACCAAGGCGTCTTCAACACAAAACCCATTCAATTGGGAGAAAGGTCGACCAACCATAAAAATATCGACAGAGCCCTGAATTTGCTAAAGAAATGCTAAAACTTGGGGCTCTCTAGGAGCGAAAATCCACTTCCTTCAACCTGAAACGTTAACCCCCTCCCTCACCTGAATCCACGGCGTTGAGCTCAAGAGCTTCTGCGGTTTGACCCATGGAATTGAACGTATGAAACACGATTCGAATACTCTCAAAGTTTTCTGGGGCTGCTTCATAGCTCTCATTACTACTTCAATGGCCTTCAGTACCCGCATCGGGCTTGTCTTTGGCTCCTGGTCGGATCAGTTCGGTTTGGATGGCGTGCAAGAAGGCGTGCTATTCGGAGCTGGCATTTGGCCTTTCGCTATCAGCATCATACTTTTCAGCCTGATAATCGACAAGATCGGCTATCGGACTGCCATGCTCTTCAGCTTTATTTGCTACGCGATTTACGGCCTGTGCGCCTTCATTGCCCACGGCACCGAAGACAACGCTTCCGCGTACAATTGGCTCTATATAGGATCGATCATTCTTGGTCTTGGGAATGGTACGGTTGAGGCCTTCATCAATCCGGTAGTAGCAACCATCTTCAGCAAGGAGAAAACAAAGTGGTTGAACATCCTTCACGCCGGCTGGCCGGGAGGCCTTGTAGTCGGAGGTCTGACCGTAACGGCTTTAGGAGCGACCGGTGAAAAGCATTGGCTCATCCTAGTCGCAGCAGTGTTGCTGCCCGCCATCATATTTCTCGTCATGCTGATTGGAGCAAAATTTCCGGTTCAGGAGAGAGTCGCTTCGGGCACGACTTATCGCGAAATGCTGGCGGAATTCGGCATTGTCGGAGCTTTCATCTCGTCGCTCCTGATCTGCTCGCAGCTCGAAGCCCTTGGCTGGTGGAGCACTACAATAACTTGGATACTTACGATTCTCTCAACGGCGGCATATGGCATTTACGCCAAGGCGCTAGGACGCCCTGTGATGATTGTTCTCGTTTTGATCATGATCCCTCTGGCCATAACCGAATTGGGTACGGATGGATGGATCACCAGTTTGATGGAAGCGCCGCTGACAGAAGCTGGATTTCATCCGATTCTCGTTCTGGTGTACACTTCAGTGATCATGATGGTTCTGCGCTTCAATGTTGGCCCCATCGTCAACGCCCTCACTCCTCTGGGTCTATTGGCAACAGCCGCGACCTTCGCTATCATCGGTCTGTACCTTCTCTCATTCGCCAGTAGCCTCGGCTTCATTTTCTTGGCCGCAACCATCTATGGCGTAGGAAAAACCTACTTTTGGCCAACCATGCTAGGTGTTGTAGCAGAGCAGTTTCCTAAGGGTGGAGCTCTAACGCTGAACGCCATTGCGGGCGTCGGAATGCTTTCCGTCGGCATCATTGGCGGGCCCCTCATCGGATACTTCCAGGAGTCCAACGTCATCAACGCGATTGAAGACAGCAACCCTGCCATCGTCGAATCGGTTAGCCACACAAAGTCGTATATTCTTGGCGAATACCAAGCTCTCGACAGCGCCAAGCTTTCGTCTCAGCCGCAAGAGGTGCAGGATACTCTCCAACCCATCATCGAAGAATCCAGCCAGAGCGCTCTAGCTCGCATCACGATTTTCCCATTTATCATGTTGGCTGGATACATAGGCCTGATCCTCTTCTACAAAAGCAGAGGCGGCTACAAGCCAGTGGAAATCGCCGATCATTGATCGCCTAAATCCAGTTAGACTATTTTGTTGCGAAGCCCAGCCTGTCATCAGGTTGGGCTTTTTCGTTCCAGGCCGAAAACCAATCTGTCGGCCTAGGAGCCAAATTCCTTTACAATGAATCCAGTAGGAATAAATGTCATCAAACACGTGTTAGTTGAAAATCGCGTCGAACTCAGGAAAGGACAACCAAGATGACGGTACCATCTCATTTCGAATTCTTCAATGGAGGCTTAAAAGCCTTCGCTCTCATTTCTCTGCTATCACTAGGAACCACTCGGGGAGCGGAATCCGAGGAATGGAAACCGCTTTTCAACGGAAACAACTTCGAGGGTTGGACACAGCTTGGCGGGGTGGCTGAATACCACATCGAAGACGGAGCCATTGTTGGTACCAGTGTACCGGATACGCCGAATTCGTTTTTGACGACAGACAAACACTACGGCGATTTTATTCTCAAATTCGAAGTCAAGGTGGATGATGGTCTCAATTCAGGTGTCCAATTCAGAAGCAATAGCAAACCGGATTACCGAGATGGTCGCGTTCACGGCTATCAGTATGAATTGGATACGAGTTATAATCGATCATGGAGCGCCGGCATCTATGACGAAGCTCGTCGCGGCTGGCTCTATCCTGTCGACTACAACATGCCAGCCAAAACGCTTTTCAAGCACAACGACTGGAATCAGGCACGCATAGAGTGCTTTGGAAACGAGATACGCACCTACCTCAACGGCCAACTCGTGTCGCGGCTGATCGATTCCGAGACAGCTTCAGGCTTTATTGGTCTACAAGTTCACGGGATTGGCAAAAACCGAGACCTGATTGGAAAGCAAGTACGATGGCGCGACCTGCAAATCAAGGAAAACATTAAGTCGCTTCCAAAGCCTTCTCCTATTTTCACGCGCAACCTGATTCTGAATACATTGGATGCTTCAGAAAAGGATCAAGGCTGGAAGCTTTTGTTTAACGGGAAGAATCTAGACGGCTGGAACAGTCCCGATACTGGCTGGGTGGTAGAGGACGGCATTCTTAAAATAGAGCCAACACCCGAAGGCCAACCTAAGCACGGCGATCTATTGACCAAGGAAAAGTTCGGAGCCTTCGAATTGCAACTCGAGTTCTTTATGACTCCGAAAGCCAACAGCGGTATCAAATATTTCGTCGACCGGTATGAGAAGATCGATTCCGGAGAAAAAGCAACGCTAGGCTTGGAGTATCAGATTCTTGACGACAAACTTCATCCTGACGCGAAAAACGGAGCAGTCGGAAACCGCACCTGCGCTTCCTTATACGACCTGATTCCTTCCTACCAACGCGTTTACAATCGCAACGTTCCCAGAGGAGTCGAGCAATGGCATCACGCTCGCATCATCGTTCTACCCGACAATACGGTTCAACACTGGCTCAACGGCTTTAAGGTAGTAGAATACCAACGGGGATCGAATATCTACGACGCGCTCGTCGCTCGTAGCAAATACAACACAGCTAGAGACTTCGGAATGGCGAAGGAAGGCAGAATAATGCTGCAGGATCATCGAGACGAAGTCCATTTCCGCAATATCAAGATTCGCCGGCTCTAAGAGTCTAAGTTGCCCTTCAGCGTCAAGGCTAGGCGCCATTAGAAAAGCGCTTTTCAATCGGACGAGAAGACTCCGAGTCGTAGAAAGGCAGGGCATAATCGATTGCAAAACAATCTTTGGGAAAGGAATTTCCATTGAAGAGCAGCCCTAAGTGAGTAGGCTAATTTAAGAGGATGGCCTGTAACCTGCTGAGTTATCGCCATTTGAAACAAATCTGCTAAGGATGATACTTACACCTTAAAATCCCCATGAAAACGGGAATCCTGACCAAGATTCTAAACCTATGCTGGATATGGCTAGGCAGCTTTTGCCTCACTACTGCGTTAGCAGCCGAGACCTTAACCCGCCAACAAATCTGGTTCGAAGAAATTCAAGATCAGGGAAAGCTGCCATCGCCTAAAGTAAACGCTCTCGTTCAGGACGATTTCGGATTTGTGTGGATTGGAACGGCAAACGGTCTCGTACGCTACGACGGCTCGAATTTCAAGGCATATGAACTGAAGATAAGCGCAGGAAACGTCATGGAGTCGAAACACATCGAAGCCATGGTGAAAGATCCTCAAGGCGACATTTGGATAAAAACTCGGAACGGCCTTTGCATTTTGGATACAGCCAGCGAAACACTGGAAAAGATCGAATTAGCGGATTCCTACGGAGAGGATGCCTTCAGAAATGGCAGAGCCCTTTATAGCGATAGCAGAAGTCGCATTCTACTAGGTTCCAACGCTCGCATATTCATCTTCGATTCTCAATCTAGAGAGCTCCTCGAGAGTCGCGATATTGCTAGAGACGAGTGGCAGTTTTCCAACGACTTCTTCGAGCTCAGTCCTGAAGAAATCTGGATTTCCACAAACCGAGGCGTATGGACCTTAAACGCGCAAACCAATGAAATAACCCAAAGCGACTGGAAGACCGCTTTGGGACAAAGCCTTAGCGATTTGAGCGTAAAAACGTTTCTCAAGGACTCGAGCGAGCGCTATTGGACAGGAACGATTCGAAAAGGGTTGTATTGCTTTGATAAATACGGAAAAGAAGAAAACTACACCGTGGAGGGCGTCCCGTTTGGAGAAAGAAATCCCTTTACAATAAGGTTCATAATCGAGGATAGCGAAAAGAACATTTGGGCCGGCACCCTTAATCATGGGATGCTGTTTTTGCCAAACGGATCGAAAGACTTTATACGCCTGAGGGAAGGCTCGCACACCAAGGGTGTTATGCCGGCCAATGCCTTGCTTTGCGGAAAGAAACTAGAAAGCGGCGTCATATTGTTAGGATCGGAATCAAATGGACTCATCAAGTTCAACCCAAAGCGCGTTCACGTTGAATACTATAAGCGCAACCCGGAAAACGACGAATCGCTACCTCTAAGGTCGGTTTTCGCAGCAACAAGTGAAAGAGAAGGCGAAGTTTGGATGATTGGTCGCCCTCATAGCATCGTGTCATTCGACCTAAACGAGAGAAAGTTCGAAACGATCCTTTCAGCAGATCTGTTCCCTCCTTCAATTGCGAAACGAAAGCTTTTGTCGATAGCAAAGGGCAAGTCCAACAAGCTTTTCATAAGCGTTCGCAATGCAGGGGTGTATCAGCTAGATCTCGATACGAAAGAAATCGAACCAATACCGGTTGGACCCATTCCAGGAGGACTCGATTTTAAGAGTCTGTTCGGAAAAATTATGACGGATCGCGATGGGATCCTGTGGATCATGGCTGACTATACCTACCAGTATAATCCCGACACATCGGATCTTCGCATCGTGCCCGGAACGGGGCCCTACATGGATTCGGCATTCAGGCCGATCAATTTCTACGAAAGCCAGAATGGAGACGTTTGGCTGCTCGCGCGCGGTCAAGGCATGGGGCTTTATTCCCAGGTAACGCGAAAAATCGAAAAAGTCTATGCCCCAAGCCGGAACCTCAGCCGACTTAATGGCGTTTTCAATGGGGGTATCCTACAAGATTCAAAGGGGTTCGTTTGGGTTGGCTCTGAACAAGGATTAACGCGCTTTGATCCGCAAACGGAGACATTTGAAAATTTTGAAGACAGAGAAGACCTTAGCAATCTGCAGATTTACGAGATGCAAGAGGATGATTCGGGAGGACTTTGGCTTAGCCTCCCACGAAGCATAGGTCACCTAAATTTGGATACATTTGATCTTACACGCTATAGCTCTAATGACGGATTTCTAGCCAGGCCGTTTTCCTCAAGATGCTTTCTCAAGCTAGTTTCTGGCGAGATGCTAGTAGGAGGACAACAAGGCTTCAATTTATTTGAACCGAAAAGCTTTAGCGCAAATCGAGACGAATCTACCAAGCCAATCATAATAGGTATCCGGTTATTCGATAACCCCCTTCATACCGAAAGCCAAACACCCACTCATTTTATAGATCGCATCAATTTAAATCATAAGGAAAACTTCCTGAGCTTCGAGTTCGCCAACTTGAGCTTCGCTCGCCCAAGCGCTCATAGTTTCGCGTATCGCATGAAAGGTCTCGAAGATACATGGAACATGGCAGGGCATCGACACCAGGCTTTCTTCACTTCTCTACCCCCTGGAGACTACGTTTTTCAGGTTAAAGCAGCCAATGATCATGGAAGATGGAACGATAAGACAGCGGAAATCGCCATCTCCATCACCCCTCCTTTCTGGCAGACAGTTCCTTTTCAAATGGGATCCACTCTGGGCCTAATAGGTTTAGCCATAGCTATTTGGATACAGAGATTGCGACAATTAAAGAGTCGTAATGAAGAGTTGGAACAAAAGGTGACAGCTCGAACAAAAGAATTGGAACTATCGAGAGCAGCAGCTCTGCAGTCGCAGAGAGAGGCAGAGGTTGCCAACAAAGCTAAATCCGAATTCCTAGCCAATATTAGCCATGAAATACGTACTCCCATGAACGGGATTGTTGGTATGAACCACATGCTGCTTGAGGCCGATTTGGGTCCGGAATTGAAAGGCTATGCTGAAACGATAGAAAACAGCGCGGAGAACTTGCTAGCTTTGATTAACGATCTACTGGACGTATCCAAAATAGAAGCAGGAAAGCTGGAACTGGAAAAAACGCCCTTCGACTTAAGGTCGACCATCGAAGAAGCGCTGGATCTGTTGGCCATTAAAGCTGAAGAGAAGAATCTCAAACTGCATTCCCATGTCTCTCCAGGACTGCCTTTATCCCTAGTCGGCGATCCTTATCGTATCAAGCAAATTATTACAAATCTTGTTGGAAACGCCATAAAATTCACTGAAAAGGGCCACGTTGAATTTAGCGCGGAAGTTGAAAGCAGTGAAGATGGAAACGTCGTCGTTAAATTTCACGCCAGAGACACAGGCATTGGCATTAAGGAAGAGGCTCTCGCCAATCTGTTTGACGTCTTTACGCAAGCGGAAAGCAGTACGACGAGGAAACACGGGGGCACTGGACTGGGACTAGCCATTTCCAAAAGACTGGTAGAGATGATGGGAGGCGAAATTGCGGTTAGCAGTTTGCTAGGACGTGGATCGGATTTTTCCTTCACCTGCTCTTTTGAACTCCGGGAAAACCCAGATAAACCAGTAGAAGACGCCACAGAGCTTTCTGGCAAAACAGTTCTTATTTGGGAGCAAGACAATCATCGAGAAAACTGGATACGGAATTGGATCGAACAGTGGAAGGCGAAACCTGTTTTAGTAAACTCTACCGCCGCCTTCACCCAAGCTATTGAAAAGGCCTCGGTGGATTGTATCGTAATTGATAAGGCAAGCGTTGATCAGGAAATAGCTCTCTATCAAGAGGCGGTTCGTTCCTTGGAGACGGAACATAAGCTGGACATCACACTGGTTCACGGTTTCACCGTGATTCCAACCGAAACCAATCTTGAAGGCTATCGGATCAAGAATCATATTACCCACCCGATAAAGCCAGCAAACTTGCTCAAAGCGCTTCTCGAAGCTGGCAAGGAAAAGCCAATAGCAGAATTGGGAGTCGCTAAAAACGAAACTGAAATCCCAACCTATACAAACGCCAGAATTTTGCTAGTGGATGACAACCTGGTGAATAGAAGCGTGGCCTCAGCCTTGCTTGGGAAGCGAGGGATAACTCCGGACGTAGTGGGGAATGGAGAAGAAGCCTACCAAGCGACGCAGGCCCATCGATACGATCTCATCTTTATGGATTGCATGATGCCAGTATTGGATGGATACGCTGCGGCTGATTTGATTCGCAAAGATCAGAACAATCCGAACCGGGATACGCCAATCATAGCTTTGACCGCCAACGCTATGGAAGGAGATAGAGAAAAGTGCCTCAAAGCAGGAATGAGCGACTATATTGAAAAGCCAATTCGTCCTAAGAAATTAAATACGATCTTAGCAAATTGGCTTCCTTCCACTGCATCGCCAAATCAGTCGGACAACGCTTCAGAAGCAATTCCAGCTGATTCGGTCGCAGAAAAACCAAAATCCGTCATCAACAAGGAAGTGATGCTTGAGCTATTCGATAATGATCATGAATCGATCAACCAACTTATGGATCTCTTTCAAACGGGTTTAGTTTCTCTCAGAGAAGAACTCGAACATGCTCTATTAAATGATGACGACCTCGTGGCGGCCCATTTGCATGCTCACACCTTAAAGGGTAGCGCCAGTAACTATGGAGCCGAAAGCATCAGGGAATCCGCCGCCCAGCTCGAGGCAGCTTGCAAGGCGGGAAATCAAAAAAGAGCTGAAGAACTTTTGCCTTCCGTTTTGCAGGAAATCGACAAGGCGATTGAAGCGATCCCAAAACTAGAATGGTCACAATAGACGGCGAGTGGAGGTTTTCTGTAGAAAGAAGCTCACATACTGGGCTTAGGGTATTCAGGAGCTTGAAACGGAAGAACTCCTCGCGTATTCACTTTTCGCTTATAGACCTTATCTTTCGTTGTGACATAAAGCTCGTTGAGATTCGGACCTCCTAAGACCGCATTGGCTAGCCAAGCTTTTTGAGGCTTGCTAATAATCCCTCTTACACGTCCTGCGGAATCAGCCATTTGGATACCCATTTCAGTTGTCACATAAATCAAGCCCTCTCGATCGACCACCATCCCATCTGCATTAGTCTGTCTAGACCCATCTTTAACATGAAGGTGAATGAGCTCTTGTTTGTGGTCTAATGTTCCATCATTACGTATCAGATAACTATATACAGTTTGTCCATGCATGTCCGCCACATAGAGGATCCTCTGATCGGGCGAAAGATTAACCCCATTGGGGAAAGCAAGGCCTTCGTCCACGATACGCGTTTCACCATCAGGCGTGATAAGCCAGACTCGCTTCTCATGTGGCTCTGTAACATAGATGCGCCCTGAATGGGTAATCGCTATATCGTTGGAACCAAAGCCTTCAGCAATCGTTTCTTTTGAGCCATCCGATCCGTACGCCACGATTTTCTTTATTCCATGAGCGCAGGCGTACAGCCGTCCGTCCGGACCAAATTGAAGTCCATTGGCTTTGCCTGTATGCGTAGCGAAAAGACTTACCTCGCCATCTAGTCCTACCTTGTAAATCTCACTTTCGCGAAGATCAGTAAAGAATACTTCCCCTTGAGCATTGACGGCGGGACCCTCGGTAAAACCATGGCCCTGACTAACAAGCTGCCAACCTTCATGGCCTCGGATCAATTTAGCCACGGGAGACTTTGAGCTCTCGTTTGGGTCTGCTTGCACGGGCTCCGGCCAATCCCTCCACATCCATCGCATTGCGTCAGGAAAAATCTGTGACGCTTGAAAGAAATCATGCCCACCCGTTCCCCAAGCATAGTCGAAATCGTATCCGGCGTATTCCAACGCGCTGGCCATACTCTTGTTAGCCAAAAGCCAGTTGCCGCCGTATCCATTATTGTCATTCTCAGCGCTTTGAAGAAAGACGCGAATGGGCTTGGGTTCAGTCTTGCGTATCAAGACTGGATAGCGATTTCCCCCCATAAGATCAACGAAAGTGCCAATATTGGAAAATACCTTTCGAAACAAATCTGGCCGTTCCCACGCTACGGTGAAGGCCGCAATGCCTCCTGTACTGCCACCGGCAATCATTCGGCTATTAGGGTCCTTGGAAAGCCGTATAGGCCTACCATCGCTAGTAGACATGCTTTCGACTTTCGGTAGCAATTCTTCCTCCAAAAAGCGAGCATAGCGGTCGCCCAGACTGTCCCATTCAAATGAACGATTGTATCGGACGAGTCGCCCATCCTCTTCATCCAAAATCCTTCCGTAATGGACGAACACACCGATTATAACCGGAAGTTCTCCTTTATGAATCAGGTTATCCAATACAGTTGAAGCCTTGTAGGGATTCTTTCCTTGAGTGAGAAGGAGACAAGCAGGCGTAGCTGGATCGTATTGCTGAGGAACATACAGCCAAAAATTTCGCGTAGTGCCAGGAAAGATTTTGCTATCGCTAAAAGTATGTTCGCTAAACTCGCCCTGTGGCACTCCAGGCTGTTGCATAGAGTCCTCGGTCAAGGGATAATCTTCCTGCGAGCAAAAGGCGCACGAGCCCAAAGAAGCTATTATGAAAACGAAAAGGGATTTTTTTGTAGGCCGCATAGCAACCCCCAGAAAATGCTTTGAGGCAGTGCCGAGCTAGAACAAACTGCAGAGATTTGTTGGAGACCGAAGCAGCCGTCGTGAAATCGGCTAATTATATCAAAGAGGCTGGAATCGAAAGGAAGCGACTCGAGCCACGCCATCTCCCTTGAGGTAGAACACAGGCCGAATATAGGAAAAGCTCCCCAACGCATTATGCTGGTAGCCGGAAACCTCATAGGAACGATCCTGCTTCGTCCAATTCTCGCCATCGGAACTGTAGAAGAAGGAGGCCACTTGGTCTCTCAGACGGATTTTCATAAAGCGAATTGAAGAAGTATCGATACTCGATTCCAAGCGTCGGTTACCATTCGATACACGAATAAAATTTCCATCACTCAATCCTATGCCAGAATGCTTTTCATCGGAGTAATAAAGAGCCATTCCTGCTTCGGCGTTCTTGCCTTCGACCTCGAATTCGAAAGTCGCCTCGTAGTCCCTTTCTTCCGGATTAACCTGCAGCGTGATCATCGCCTCTTCACTCCCCTCGATATGCAATTTGCCATCGGCAAGACGATACTGATCAAAAGGAGGCTCAAGCCCCATTAGCTGCCACTGAATATCCAGCTCGCTTCCGGAAAAATCATCAGAATGGATACGCTCATTCGCATGAAAGACAATGTTCGCCTCTTTCTTGGGATCTCGAACCGTTTTGAACCATCCGTCGGCCGTCCATTCGATAGCTTCCACCAAAACGTGTCTGCCAAAGGCAAGTTTGTCCTGCAAGTAGGCATGATAGATAATATACCAATTGCCATCCGCGTCGTCGAAAACAGTGCCGTGCCCCTTTGACCAAAAAAGCTCCTCGCGACTCCACGTATGGACAATTGGATTGTAGGGGCTGTCTTCCCAAGGTCCTTCAGGAAGGCTAGCTCGAGCCGAAACAGCCATATGACTCGTTGGAGGACCCGCCGTTCCCCCTTGAGCCGAAGTCAAATAGTAGTAGCCATTTCGATACAAGAGTTTAGGGGATTCCAAGCAGAAACACTCTACTTCCCAATCATCTGGATACGGCCAACCGAAGTATTTCTTCTCTGCATCCTTGGTTACAGACAGCCCATCGTCGGAAAGATGAGCAAATTTTCCTCCGTTCAAATAGATGTAGCGATTGCCATCAGGGTCCACGATATGGCCAGGATCGATTCCAGAAACTTCAAGCTCAACCGGATCGGACCAAGGACCTCTTGGATCCTTTGCTGTAGTGACATAATTCTTACCAGTAGAAGTAGGGAAATAGATATAGAAGAGCTCCTCATGTTTTATGAATTCAGGCGCCCAAACCGATCCGACATAGTCATGCAAGGCATAGCCAATCGGCTGCCAATCAACTAGATTCCGGGAATGCCAGATTTTGAGTCCAGGATACTTCTCATAAGAGGTGTAAGTCAGATAGAAATCCTCTCCATCCCGCACAATAGTCGGGTCGGCGTGGTCGCCAGCGAAGACAACATGAATCGTATCATCAGAGATATTTGGACGAGCATGACCGGCTGAAGCGAAAACAGTGATCATCATCAACACCAGTGAAAGGGGCTTGCGCATGCCCGCATGAAAGGAGGAATAGGAGCCGTCCAGCAAGTCAAATCGCCCTAAGAAAAACGCTTGCTAGCGCTTGAGGTCGCAATTGGAATGTCGCCTCTATATTTAACCCTGCCTAGCTCGACGTTAGAAAACGATTACTATCATTAACCAGTATGAGAATATTAAAGTACATTCCTCTACTTGTCTCTCTCTCGATTGCCTTCGCCCTATCCGGTTGTGGAGGTTCCGGTCAGGATGGAGGGAACGCAGGTGGCAAGCTTCAACTCGCGTTCGTAACTAACAATGCCGCGCCTTTTTGGATTATCGCCAAGGCCGGTTGCGATCAGGCTATGACTGAGCTAGGAGATGTTGAAGTTGATTTTCGAATACCATCCTCAGGCAGCACATCGGAACAGCGTCAGATCCTCGACGACCTGCTGGCGCGAGGGATTGATGGAATCGCAGTGAGCCCTATCGATCCGGCCAACCAAACCGCTTTCCTCAACCGAGTGGCTAGCCAGACACTGCTCATCTGTCACGACAGCGACGCATCTGATAGCGATCGCGTCTGCTATATTGGAACAGACAATGTTGCGGCCGGAGTTGAAGCTGGAAAACTCATCAAAGAAGCGATTCCAGACGGAGGAAAGATCATGCTTTTCGTCGGTACTCTGGATGCTCAAAATGCCCAGGAACGATACAAGGGGATCCAGCAAGAGCTTGAGGGATCGAACATTGAAATCATCGATGTCCGCACAGACGACACGGATCGTGTTCGAGCTCAGAAAAACGCGGAAGATACCCTGGTAGTCCATCCCGACGTAGCCTGCCTTGTCGGTCTCTGGAGCTACAATGGTCCAGCTCTTTATAATGCGGTCAAAAGCGCTGAAAAAGCAGGAGAGGTTAAAATCGTATGCTTCGACGAGGAGGATGAAACGCTGACTGGTGTGGCAGCAGGTCACATTTATGGTACGGTCGTGCAGCAGCCCTACGAGTTTGGGCGGCAGGCCATCACTCGCATGCGAAATCACCTTCAAGGTGATAAAGAAGCCTTGGCTGGCGGGCAGCAGATTGTCCCGACTCTTAGCATAAAACAGGATACCGTATCCGAATTTCAAGCGCGACTAAACGAGCTTCTCGGCAACTAGGGCTCGGTAAACTTCTTCGCTATGCCACTCCTCGAGATGAAGGGAATCTGCAAAAGATTCCCAGGGGTCGTCGCCTTAAATGAAGTCGATCTCTCTTCCGACACGGGCGAGGTGGTGGCCTTGGTCGGGGAAAACGGAGCGGGCAAGTCCACCCTCATGAAGATTCTTGGTGGCGTCTACCAACCGGATGGCGGAGAGATTCTGGTAGATGGAGAGCCTCGCGAAATACAAAATGTTGAAGACGCCATGCGTCTGGGCATCGCCTTCATCCACCAGGAACTCAACGTGGTCGACAATCTCGATGTAGCCGGAAATATATTTCTGGGACGCGAACCCCGGACGAAACCCTTTCACTTAATCGACCAAAAGAAGATCCACGACGATGCGAAGCCGTTCCTCGCAAGGCTGGGACTGGATATCCCCAGCGATACGCGTCTGGATGAGCTCAGTGTAGCCTACCAGCAAATGGTTGAAATCGCTAAGGCTCTCTCGCTGAACGCTCGACTGATTATTATGGACGAGCCCACCTCGAGTTTGACGCTAGCGGAAACGAATCGACTGCTATCCCTGATCAAGGAGCTCAGCTCGCAAGGCGTCAGCATTATCTACATCTCGCATCGCCTAGCGGAAATCGACGAAATCGCTAATCGAGCCGTCGTGTTGCGTGATGGCGAAAATGCCGGTGAAGTCGCGAGAAAAGAGATATCACACGACCGATTGGTCAATTTGATGGTTGGCAGGTCGATTAGCCAATTCTACGTCGAACCCAAGGAGTCTTCAAAAGCTGGATACTTCCAAGCGCGTAATTTACGCTCAAGCCGCTATCCCGATTGCTCTGTTTCGTTCGACGCTTCTCAAGGGGAGATTCTCGGCTTTGCCGGACTGGTGGGAGCCGGCAGATCCGAAATCATGAAGGCTCTGGCAGGTCTAGATCGAACCTCCCAAGCCAAGGTTTGTATAAACGATGAGGATATCGAAATCCGATCCGCCAAAGACGCCATCAATCGAGGCATTTACCTCGTTCCAGAAGATCGACGCTCAGAAGGTCTTGTAACCGAAATGTCGGTACGCGAAAACATGACTTTACCCGATTTGCCACGCTACGCTAGAGGCGGCTTGATTCAATTCGGTCGAGAACGAGAGGTAGCCAACGCTCAGGTCGAAACTCTCAAGGTAAAAACGCCGCATATCGAGGCCTTGGTCCGCAATCTAAGTGGAGGAAATCAACAGAAAGTAGTCCTCGGCAAGTGGCTCGCCATGCAACCTAAAGTCCTCATTCTGGACGAACCGACTCGGGGTATCGACGTGGGCTCTAAGGCCGAAATCTACCAACTCATGCGAACGCTAGCCGAAAAAGGCTCGGTCATTCTCATGATTAGCAGCGATATGGAAGAAGTGCTTCATATCAGCGATCGGGTGGCTGTCATGCACGAAGGCCGTATCACAGGCGTTCTCGATCGAGCCCACTGCACCGAAACTAACATCATGCAGCTCGCCGTAGGTCAAAGCGTCGAGGTAGCTAAACCAGCATGTAGTGAATGATTTGGATGAACCACAGATCACGCGGATAAGCGCAGATTTAGTAGAAAAGATTACATCGAATTTATTTAAAGGACTTCGACTTACACTTTGAATGCGTATTCTAGATTCAAATACTTATCTGAGATAATCTGTGGCATCTGTGGTAAATAAAATTCTTCATAAGCAATAGTGAAAAAGGAACTTGGCATTTTTATTCTTCTAATCGCGCTCTGCGTGGTCACGGCGATTCTCAATCCGCGCTTTCTCTCCCCTACCAATCTAACCAATATGGCCAACATCATAGGCATGTTCGGCATATTCAGCATCGGACTTGGTTTGGTCATCATAACCGGAGGCATTGACCTATCAGTCGGCTCCATGTTCGCCCTAGCCGGCGTGCTTCTCTCCATCGCCTTGCGCGAATGGGGTCTCCCCTGGCCCATTGCCGCCCTGTTTGTCATCATTGTTCCCATGGCTCTTGGAGCCATTCATGGAACGCTTGTCACCCAAATGCGAATACAGCCTTTTATTGTCACGCTTTGCGGGCTCCTGCTTTACCGGGGGCTGGCTCGCTTTATTGCTGACGACAACACCAAAGGCTTCGGCAACGCGGAGGGCTTCGAAACGCTAAGGTCCTTAGCCAGCGGAAAATTTCTCGGCCTGCCCATGCCATTCGTCTTGCTTGTAGTCATTGCTGGAATCATGTGGCTAGTCCTGCATCGCTCGGTTTATGGCCGATACCTCTTCGCGGTGGGACGCAATGAGGAGGCGACACGTTTCTCCGGCATCAACACGAAACTCGTTATCGCGAGCAGCTACGTGTTGGCAGGGTTGCTGACAGGCATTGCGGGAATCCTTCTTTCCTTTTACACCAATTCTATCTCTCCCTCGACTCACGGAAACTTTTACGAGCTGTATGCCATAGCAGCCGCCGTCTTAGGAGGATGCAGTTTGAGAGGGGGAGAGGGATCTATCATCGGCATCATCATAGGCACAGCTTTGCTGCAAATCCTGCAGAATCTGGTAAATCTGCTCGGCATTCCAAGTTCGCTCAACTTCGCCGTCATGGGAGCCGTCGTGCTACTCGGCGTTCTGGCGGATAGCTATCTCGGAAATCGCTCGCTGAAAAACTAATTCCTGATTGCAGGAGCGCTGCTAACAAGGCGCTGCTCAAGTGGACTTTCAGGGGTCGTAGGCTCGACCAAGTTCGTCGATGCAGGATCGTCGGACGGCAGACCAGAGTTTAATGGCCTCCTACCTATGATGCGATCCAAGTACTCTACGCATCCCGAAAGCTCCTGTATCTGTTTTTTCAATATACTAGCCGATGAAGATGTCTCTTCAGCGATTGAAGCGGACTTTTGGGCTCCTGCTTCCTGTTCAACGATGGAGGAATTCAGCTGGACGATCCCCGCTTCCTGATCGTGAGAGGCATCGCTGATAAAGCGTATTTGATTTTCCACTTCATTGGTCTTAGCTGAGATTTCGGTAAAATGTTGTGTGACCTCGATAGTAACGGTAGAGCCGTCCTTCCCAGCCTGAATGGATTCCTGAATTTTTGCAGCAGTGTCATGAGCCGCTTTCGCGCATCGCTGGGCCAAGGCTCTCACCTCATCGGCGACGACCGCAAAGCCGGCTCCCGACTCGCCAGCTCGAGCAGCTTCCACCGCGGCATTGAGGGCCAGGATATTGGTTTGAAAAGCGATTTCGTCGATCGTCTCGACAATGCTAGCTACCTCGTCCCCGGCTCGAATGATAGCATCCATGGCTTCGCTCAAACGTTCCATGCCCCTCTGCCCTTTTTCGATGGATCCCGATACCTCCTCGGCGAGACCATTAGCTTGCCCAGCGAATGTAGCGCTCTCCTTGATTTTGGCATCCAGTCTTTCAACCGAAGACCTTGATTCAGCTATCGAATTCGCAATTTGAGCTGAAGTTCGAGAAAGGGTGTTGCTGGCTTGGGCAAATTCATCAGCAGCGGCTTCCACACCAAGAGCAGAATCATCGAGGCTTTTGCCAACGGTTCGCATACCTCGATTCAGCCCCGATGATACGAAAATAGAAAAGCCTATTGAAAGAAGGATGATTACGATGATCGTTATCATTAGGATAGCGAATTCCTTGGAGCTGGATTTAAGCAACACTGTAGCGCTTTCAAGGATACGTTGATTATAAGCTTCGCGCATGTCATCCACGATTGCGATCTTAGCGTTGGAAGCTTGAAGCCATTCAGTCGAATCAACCCCGAATCCACCACCTTTAAACGCCATTTTGGTCACCTGACCTCTTCGGCTATTGACGTCAGCATGCACCTCGGCCGTGAGTCGCTCGGTGAATGGTTGGAAGAGCTCGTCTGGAACGTAATTCGAATAGATAATCCAGTTAGTCCATTGAAATCCTCGATTCATGCCATAACGCTCGTATTGATTCCCTTCCAGTCGGTTATTTTCGAATACGAGGTAGAGAAGGCTTTGCTCGAGCCTTAGGGATTCATGAAACTTAAGAAGGGCCACGTATCCCGCAAAATTAGTAGCAAGCTCGCCATTTTTAAGCTCGGGAGCCAAACGCTCGCAAAAAGTGAGCAGGATGTTGTTCAAACTCCAATAGACCTCGACCATCTGACCAGCAACGCTAAGCTCAACTTGATCAAATCCCGATTCACCGCTAAGGGCAATCCCTGCTTCGCCAGCCCCTTTTAAGAGTTCGCTTCTCAGACCATCGAGTCTATCCGAAATCTCGTAAAATTGTTCCGCCTTCTTTCGCAAAATCTCCCACCGTTGATCGCTTGCCACCAGCGTATCCAAAAATTCCCTTATATCGCCTTCAATGCTTCGCGATTCGAGCGCCGCAGAGTCAAAATCTCGACGACTCCCGCCCTTGGAAAACTTAACCGCAGCTAAACGCTCTTCCTGGAACGCATTGATGTAGGAGCTAAGCTTGATGGCGGAATTGGAAATCTTCTCGACCTGGGTAACCTCCCATTTAGTAGCCTGAGTCTCGGAGAACTGACGCTTCAATGACACGCCACCAATAAAAACAAGAGCCGTAACGGGCAGACCGACTAGCATAAGCAGTCGCTGTCCAATCGTCATACTCCTGAGTCTTTCGGGGATCGACATTGCAAAACGAGATCGTGGGTTACCTAAGCAATCGTCACAGATTCGTTTTAGTGCGCGAAAAAAGAGTCAAAATAGCGTTGGTAGAGAAGATTCCTATAGATGAAGACGACTGAAAAAAGCAACAACTACCCGTATTCTGTCAAAATTCGAAAAATGAACCGCAAAAAGCGTCCGTACACCCTACTCTTCACTCTGTGTCTTTGCGTTCTTCTCCAGAACGGATTTTTTCCATCTGAAGCGGCAGCTGACACATCCGTCGATGATCACCGACGCGTCATGGCTACCATGCACCAAATGAAGCTGAAGGGAGGCGCGAGAATCACGTTCAAACACGCCTACATCAAGTACCTTGAGCAGATGCGAAAATGGGAAATGAAGAGCATCTCGTTAGAACGAAAATATGATCCCTATCGTGGTGATGCCACAGCGGATACAAAGGTTTTGGCCAAGCTTAATACGGATAAGAGCAAGCTGGAATCGGAGCGGACGAAAATCGAGGAACGACTCGACAAGAAACTCGAGCGCATCCTCACTCCTCAGCAATTTCGTCTTTTTCATAATCTGAACAAGAAAAACGATTCTGCCTAGTAG
>JANQKI010000134.1 GCA_028281165.1 Opitutaceae bacterium
TAAACCTTCCAAGGATCACAATTTCAATTCAAAATCCTGCTCCGGCATACGCCGGATCCTGTTCTGGCGAAGCCAGATCCAGCGAAGCGATGTTAATTAATAATGTAGAAAATGTATGAACAGTGTCGCTGTCCGCCTTCTTACGCTGAACTTAGTCTTTAATCAAAACCGAATAGCGAAGGAATAGCGGCAGGTCAGTCTTGTCTAGCAGTAACGAGTAACGTTGAAGGTCGTCATCCGCGCTGAATGTACCCCTGTCGTCGAGCTCTGGAGCGACATCCAAAGAAAGCCAGTCTTTCGAGTTCGCAGAGGTCTCGAGCACCGGTTCCAGATGTTCGCCTATCTTCTTCGTCCAAATATCAAGGATTACCTGGCCATTGCCCAGATCGTCGAATGAATATCCCCAAAGGTCGAATTCGTCGTTAGCGGCAATAAAAGCGTCGCCAGACAGCTGATCTTCGGTAAGGCGCAGGATGGCGAAATCCTGATCGTCTTGGACCAAGCGTATATCCAGAACGAATACGGCTCTGTGAATCATTTCTCTTTCGACATCGCTTAGAGCGGGATGAAAACTCATTTCGGATAT
The DNA here is from genome assembly GCA_028281165.1 of Opitutaceae bacterium. Taxonomy (GTDB): domain Bacteria; phylum Verrucomicrobiota; class Verrucomicrobiia; order Opitutales; family Opitutaceae; genus JANQRT01. Next base: position 587 of record JANQKI010000134.1, read on the forward strand.
TTCGGCGTAGAATGACTCGTGGAAAGGCTCCGGCCCACCCGTCCAGATAAGGAAGTGAAAGGCGAGCGTATGTTCGCCTTCGGGGATCAGAATTTCGTTTTCGTATACAATGCTCCTATCTAGCTGATCATCTTGTATAATGATCTCTTCGTCTAGCAGGAGTCTAAAGACGGCGATTCCAGATTCTATGCCCTTCTGGTTTCTCCAATCCAACTTCAAGGTTCCTGGGCCAGTGACGGTAGTTGTCATCACGGAATGCTCATCGCTTCCCCTAGACCCTGCTCGACCGCTCTTCAAAACGCCATTCTCGAATTTCCAGGAGTTGGGCGATTGGCTTTCCATTTCAAGATCCCATGCGAGGAATCTACGTTTAGCGACAAGCTCGGCTTGAATATGCGACTTGATTACTAGTTCAGCTCTTGCCTCTTCTCCCTCAAGGTCGCCAGTCCAGCTGATGAAGTCAGCATTTGGGTCGACAAGCTCTATGGTTACATTATCGCCGTAGGCGTATCGCTCTTTTTCGGGGGAGACGCTCGCCTCGACGGAATCAGTTTCAAGGATAATCGCGAAACCCTCATTGAATTCGAAACTCTCCAAAAAGACTTGAGAGAAAGTATGTTCGAATTCGCTTTCATCTGTCGACCCGATCAATTCGAATTCGATAACGTGTTCGCCAGGACCGACTGACAGCTTCCTTGAAACGTCGTCAAAATTGAACTGAGTTTTGGTCAAAACGATCTCGCCGTCGAGAATTACATGAAAGACTCCCGGATAGCTGTATTCCTCAAAGGAGATATCGAACGTTACTTCGCCAGCGCCATCGAACCGATGAGTGGCCAAGGAGCCTCGGTTGAATCCAGCGGATCCTGACAGGGCGTTTTCATTGGATATTTCCCAAGACCCGTTGCCGCTTACTTCCCAGAAACGACCATCCCAAAACAGGTCTTTCGCGAATACGGCCTGAATAGGTTCGATGGCGACGATAGGCGTTGTAGTGGAACTCTCGTTACTGACTACCCCGCCTCGCCATCCTCTGAAGGAGTAGCCTTCGTCAGGGGTAGCGGTAAGGCTTACTGTGTCGCCAATGGCATAAATCTCCTTTACGGGTTCGATCGTGATTTGACCATTGGGCGCGAAGATGAAAATCGAGCCTCTGTGATCTACTTTGAGTTCGTCTATCTGGATATCAACTTCGCCGGTTTCAGACGAGAATATAATACTCAGGTTCGATGGTCTTCCGAATCGGTCTGGGATGATCTCAATATCATGCTGAGTCCATTGCGCGCTCGTTTCGATAGCTATATATTCACGCGCTTCTTCATCGAAATAGCTTATCGCTCCGGACGCTACTTTGGCGAAGAAGGATATATTCTGAGGGCTCGAATCATGGACTAGCGAGACGTGTATCGATGAAGCCTCACCCGTATCGCTTGAAACGCGCAGTGCTTTGCTCGATTGCCCAGAGTCGCTATCGATTTCTTCGAAGGTCCCTAGCCCTCCCGTATAAAATTCGCCGTCTTCCGTCTCAAGATTGAAAATCGCGCTGAGGCGGTAGTGCTGATCCATAGTTAGATCGATACTTGGCGTTTCCAAGTATGTAAAACCTGCGTCGTCCCTAAGATTCCATGAAACGAGCTTATAGTGCGGGTCTGAGATTGGCGTAGCCGTAATTTTCTCTCCCGCCGGGAAAATCGTATTCTCGGAACCGATGTCAATCGTTCCCCCATCATTAAAGCCCAGTCTAATGCGGTACCCTTCTTCGAAGATCAAATTTTCGAAAATGAATATCCCATGTTCATGCAATCCAAGATCGGGCGAAACCGTGATCGAATTCCAGCCTGCAGGAATCTCCAGGGAGACGTTCTTCACTCCTTCAGAAGGAATGCTAGAGTTCCTGTGAGTATAGGACGATCGATCATTGACGTAAATCCGTCCTCCCAAAGCGAATGGGTCTTCCGGTTTGATCAGGTCGAATGAAAGAATGCCCGGCCCCTCGATTTCGAAGGATAAATCGCCTTTACCGTCATTGATGAGTTTTCCATCAACGTAAGGCCAAGAAGAGTTTCCAGTTGCGCTTATATTTCTAGCAGGGAAAGAAAGCTGCTCGGCAACGAATTGCGGGTTTAGGTCAAGATTTCTATCAAGAGAGAAGGAAAGCGTTTTAGCGGTATCCAGTCCTTCAACACCCCAAGAGTACAATCTATTGCCTTCATTCGGAGTCGCATCGAGGACAACGGTGGCATCTCGAGGATGGAGCCCCTGAGCTAGGTTAACGTCTATCGCTCCTCCAGGGATGGCATCGGGATATGAGACCTGAAAACCCTCTTCCACTTGCAGCGAGCGAATCGCAACAAAACTCTCTGGCTTATCGAAGCTGAAATGGAAGGCTTTCATAGATAGCAGGTTAATACCGCTCGGGAGTTGAACATGATGTTCTTCCCATTCTTCATCAAAACGGCTCAGACTAAGAAGCGGTTCGCCATTAAGCGAAACGTCAGTTCTTCCTAGGGTAGACGAAGTCTCGAAGCTCAGTTTTCCAGGCCCAGGTATCGCAATGCTGAGAGGACCATCGGGTTCAGCGGTGAGGTTTGAGAGTTTGAGAATATCGATCGACGGCGCGCCCTCGCTAACGACCTGCCAAGGCGGCTCGCTACGGCTTTCCCATTGGAAGCCATCGATGGCGCCTTTGTTCGCGAAGACCGGAATCACTTCCAGCGTGTCTTCAATCGTTATAGCGGGGATTGGTTCGGTAGAGCTAATGTCTCCCGCCCATTCGACGAATTCGTATCCAGGTTTTGGAGTTGCAAATAGACTGATGGTGTCTCCTTCTTTATACGTCGATTTTAAAGGAGAGCGAGCGACCGTTCCTCCCGGCGTACTTCTGAAGTTGAGCGTAATGCCTTCAACAATGCTCAAGTTTTCGATCGTGTGAACAGCGTTCCAATTGCCGGGATTCGCTTTATCGGACTCCCATCGCAGCGTGTAGTCGCCTTTTTTTAGATAAATCGGCGACCCATCGATTTCCTCTCCATTGAGCAAGACGGTGTCGCCGCCATCGCCTTCGTAAGTGATTGAAGCAGGTCCAGCGATATCGAGTTCCAGCCAAGCGAGACCATCTTCGCGGTCGGATGCTCTCCATTCCCAATACTGGTTCGTCTCATCTCTGTGAGTCGTGCGCAGATTATAGGCTGCATTGCCATCGCCCGTACGCCAGAAGTAGTCTTTGACCGTATCTCCGGTAGCGAATAGGGCAGAGGCAAATATATGATCTTGGAGACTAATATCTATGGAGTTTCCCTTTCCAGATAAATCTCTCGTCCATAATATAAATCTGTCGCTTGGAGTATCAAGTGTTTCAATACTTATCGTTTCTCCAATATCGTAGACCTCCTTCGAAGGCGTGACAGTCAATTTGGAGGCGGGACCGATATCCAAGATTATCCCTGGAGGGAGTCGGAGGTCGTAAACGCGTTCGGTTGGACTTGATGTGGACAACCTAACCAAATGCCTGCCAGCAGGAATGGCGTAGACATTTTCATATACGCTAGCTTCAGCATTATATTCGGATTTAGAGGCCTCGATCAGCAGGGAGTCGTAGCTCACTTGAATTTCGTCATCATATTTCGAATAGAACGAGAGCGCTCTAGGACCTTGGACGATTACCTCGATAAAGCCCTCGCTGCCTGCGGTCGCAGAGCTTGGCAGTCGCAGCGCGTAACCGGAGAGGCCTTCTGGATAAGCCTCCGAATCGGACGGTTCAATCAAAGGGGAGTCGCCGCCGGAGATTAGATGTAGACCATCCTCGTTTTCAGGCAGAAAGACCGCGACGAGGTCGAGATCGTCGCGCGTTTCAAGCGTTATTGACGGAGATTCTCTTAGAAAGCGGACGCTGGGATGGCCACTCCAGCCGGTAAAGTAATATCCCTCTGCGGCCGTAGCAGTGAGGGAGACCGATTCCGTGGAAACGTATGCGTCTTTGTCAGGCGATACTTCGACAGAACCTTGCCCATAAATTGTCGTTTCCACAGTGAACGCATGGGCGAAAGCAGATCCCAATAGGCTAAGGAGCAACACAAAGACCCAACGGAGCAAACCTGATAAGGTAGTCCGATACGTTGTTTCAAAGATCGAATACCTCGATCGCTCGGCAAAATCTGCTGAGTTCATCAATTATTGAGAGCAGTTGGATGGAAGTTGACACACACAGACAGTTCTCATGACGAGGAGAACTGATCGAATTTTGGAAATTGTACAAAATGCGCCTCCAACCCAAGTCTTAACTTCCCGGATATCCGATGATCGTCGAGTGTATTCAATAGTTTCAGAGGACAATGCGCCATTTGCGCGGATTATCTGGCTAAAAGGTCCATGATGTCTAAATCCCAATCCCTCAATGCGGTTAAGCGACTCTACTCAATTGCCGAAGATTTGTATCCAAAATTTAAATTCATACTCAATAATTAAAGAATCAGGAGCATTGGTGTGCCAAGTGACTTGTCACGGCGTAATCCTATGAAGACGGAAGCGATACCTCGAAAATTCCAGCTTGGCGGAAGTGAATTGAAAAGGGGTTAACGTTCAGTTCTCAGTTTTATAAGGCGGAAAAGGGGCCGACGTGTTGCTTCATTGGCATTCATTAAGTGTCGCAAAAGCTCGGTACAGTTCTCAGTTTAATTTAATCTTGGGGATTGTGAAAGAGGGCAAAAGTCAAATTCACTTACATATCCGAATTTTAAATACACAAGCCTGTTCATCCGGTCCTGGACGGCACCCGTTAGACGATCGAAAACGTAGCCGCCAGGCTAGAGCGCTCCCTCAATGAGGGATTTGCTGCGTGTAGCAATGGATTCCTCCTCCGGCCTTTGATAGGTTGTTTGAGACGATAGGAACCACCTGATCATAAAACGTCCTGATGATATCCAAGGCCGGATCATCCTGTTCAGGGTCTCCGCAGATCGGAACATAGGCGACATCGCCACCGCTTCCGATATAGAAATTCATATGGACGATATCGTCCATGAGCGGCAGCTCGACAACCTTCAAGCCATGGGCCAGCAGCACCTGCTTTGCATTCTGGCAAATACGATAGTTGATGTCCGATTTGAACTCCGTGGTGTGAAGCAGAACCGTGTCTTCGGCGACGAACTTCAGAAGACCGTCAACATGGCCATCGGTAACCGGGTCAGGCATGAATCCGCTCTCAATCCATATGATCTTCTCGAGCCCGAGCATATTCTTGAGCTCCTCCTCAACCGCTTCCTTCGGCCAGTCGGTCCGATTCGGGTTGAGCACGCAAGATTCCGTGACAATGCCAACTCCGCCGCCGATCTCGATCGATCCTCCTTCAAGCACGAAGTCCGAGCGAAAGATCGGCCAATCCATGGCTCTCGATATATTGTCTCGAGTGTCGACATCATCCTCCCATCCCGGGTACTTTCTCCCCCAGCCATTGAAGCGGAAGCCCGCAGAAGCCAACTCTCCGTCAGGCCCTCGAAGAACTATCGGCGCATTGTCTCGCGCCCAATCAATGCGAAAGTCCCCAGCGTGTATTGATACATTGGGGACGTCGCTCATCAACTTGCGGCATTCGGATTCCTCCGGGGCGAAGCAGAACACCTCTACTGGCTCGTTCTTGGCAATCGCTTGGGCTATGTTGACGAATTCATGGCGTAGACCCTTCGTCGCGCGTCCGTAGCTGTGTTTCGCTGGAAAAATCATCATGGTACCCCTGCGCTTTTCCCATTCGTCGGGAAATGTGTATCCAAGGGACTTCGGAGTTTCGTCTGCCATAGCGCGAGGCGCCACGGCGGCAAGAGCCGTTGAGATAATAAAAAGCAACTTCATTCAGCTGTGGAACCCTGCAAACCAAACAGGAGACTCGAAGAAGGGGCAAGCGCCTTCGCAAGAGAAGAACTCAAATCGCCAACGACGAGGGAAAGTTAAAGGTTCCCGTCTGCGTCCCGCTGAGCGGGACTTCCGTCTCCGCTCGGGAGCTCCGCCGTGACAAGACGCCGCGGCAAAAGCCCGTCTTCGTCCCACTACGCCGAGGCAGGCAAAAGTCAAATCATGGAATAAATCCAATTATTGGATACGAATGGATCAACGAAAGGAAGAATGAGAATTGAGATCCAAAATCCCTTGGACCTCTGAAGATGCAACACCAGTCATCAAAGAAGGGATTTCGAAGAGGTCACTCATCAAAAGCAAAACACCAAAGAAACTACAAATTTCTGACCAAAGGATTCCAATGCTTTTTCAGCGCCCCGATAAAATCCGCAAATGCGCTCGATTGCCCTAAATCCTTCAACAAGAGGTAGGGCCTCTCGGGACCCGACAAAATGTTTCCGTCTCTAGTGATCAAAACGCCAAGCAGCTTCCCAGAGCTCGCGCTGAGAAACTCTCCAACCTCCTTAGCGAACCACTCGAAATCCCATGCCTCTTTCGAGTGAACGATGGCTAAACCGTTCACGCCGAAATTGTCTATCTGCTCATTGGCGCGACGAACTCCATTTGAAACCGAACGTTTTGCAAGTAAACGCTCGTCGTATCCATGAAGTAATACACCAGCTTCTTCAACGCCCGAAGATATCTTTTCAATTAGACCATTTGAAATATCCCCAATCTGCTCAAAAGAACCTTCTGAAATTACGGTATCCAATCCACCCCGAATCGAATCTCTAAGTCTCAAAGCTTCTTCTCTTGGGCCTATCTTCGGCTCTCCATTTTCAAAGTAGCTATCCACGTCGACCCTCGATAGGGTTATTTCGAGATCCGCGCCTTTATCACTCATGTATTGCAAAAGAATATGACTTAGCGAATTCTCGTACTCCTCACACCAAATCTTCTTTTGGGGATTCAACAAATACTTACACTCGATAGCAAACTCTCCCTCGTCACCTTTGACAATTATATCAGGCCGCTTTCCATGCCTCGCCTTTGCCACAGGGAAACGAACTTTAAAACCTTCCTCGAAAAATGAATAGGCCGCATCAAGAACCTGAAACGCGCTGTAGCTCGCATCACCAAAGATTTCTAAATCCTTGAGGACAGACAGAAAGCCATCCGAATGCTCAAATGCCCTTAAAGCGTCAGCTAGCCTCAGAAGAAGCATCAGATTTGAGGTACTCTTCCCGCAAGCAGTCAAACTGATAACGAAGTTCTTTGCGGTATTTATTGGTTCAACATCAATTCCGACAAACGGGAATTTCGTTTTTACAATCTCCACCCTCTTAGAAATTTCATTAGGAGACAAACCGACCTGATCACACCAAGCAGGCTCCTCCCACCAACAATTGTCCCAAACACCTGTACTCATTTCATTTATACAAACTTAATCTCACGCCATCCCGAAGAGTTCATTTAGAATAAAGCCGAGGGAGGAAAAAGGTCAAAGTCAAAGATAAGAAAAGAGTTAGTGGTCCTGCCTTCGGAAAGGCGACGGCATGGGAAGCAAAGTCAAATCATAGATTAGCTCCAATTATTGGGTACGGATCGATGTTAATCCATAAGACAGAATATTATATTAACAGTGATTCCTATCCGCCTTCGTTTACTACGGCGTGACAAGGCGCGACTACCGAACGAAGAGACATCTCAACGAGACACAGTCGAGAAGAACAATACTCTGCGAGCAACAGGATGGCCTGCGGCCAACAAGATCTTGTAATATAAATTCGAATCTTGCTCCCGCCGCTGGCGGGATCCTGTTCTGGCGAATGCCAGATCCAGTCCAGCGACTGCGGGACGATGTTAATTATTTAAGCAGAACCGAGGCGTGTGGAAAGGTTCTACCAAGTAGCTTGTCAAAGGAGGCATAACAGGTCATAGAATTGAACTCTGGACATCCCAAGCTCGGCCATCTTAATTCGATGTACAGGACCCCATTTATGAAACTTACCGCTGCTCTTTCTCTTCTCCTTGTCGCGCTCCTTCCCAATATCGCCGACTGCGCGCCTCTGGAAATTCCCGGACACGACACGTATTACGCTTATGGACACAAATACGTGGGCGAGACGCAGGGCAGCGATGCTCATGGCAAAGGAGAGTGTACTCTGAAAGATGGGGCCGTGTTTTCGGGGTATTGGGAGCATGATCGGCTCTTCCAGGGACGCGTCACCAGGCAAGATGGATTTCAATACGATTTCGACGGCGAATTCTTTCGCATATTCCGTCCCCTGAAAGAGGGCGTTGTCGTGGGCCTAGGCGTCGCGCGGCTGGACAATGGCGACACTTTCACTGGCTACATCGACAAGAAGGGGCAATTTATCGGGCGAGGCTCTATTCTCCGATCCGATGGAACTCAGGAATACGGGCTTTGGAAGGACGGCCTGCTAGTCAAGAAGATCGATCCCCTTTCGGAAAAGGAACGTATTCTATTATTCGATGCAAAATTGGAAACGCTCTCGGATAGTCGTATAGTAGAACTGGATACTTTGCTTGAAGATGCGACGATTCCCGTCATTCAGAGCTATTTCCAAGCAGGAAGACTGACCTCCGAGGAACTGGTCCTCTATTATATCCATCGGATACGCCAGCATGACTTCAAGCTGAACAGCGTGCTTGAGCTCAACCCTGACGTATTGACGATCGCTCGCCAGCGGGACGCCGAGCGAAGCGAAACGAAGTCGCGCAGCGGCATGCATGGGATTCCTATATTGCTGAAAGACAACATTGGGACGGGCGACAAGCTTCACACGACCGCAGGGGCCAAGGCCCTCGAAGACGCGCATTGCGATCGAGACGCTTTTATCGTAAGCCGGCTGAGGGAGGCGGGAGCGATCATCCTGGGCAAGTGCAACATGTCCGAATGGGCCAATATGCTGACGCATCCCTTGCCGACAGGATTCAGCGGCATGGGTGGCCAGACCCGCAATCCTTTTGGAGATTTCATATCAGGCGGTTCGAGCTCCGGGTCGGCGGTCGCGGTTGCCGCTGGCTTCGCGACCGTCAGCGTCGGCACCGAAACGGCCGGATCGCTGACCTCTCCCGCGTCCCAGAATTCCCTTTATACCATCAAGCCGAGCATAGGGTTGATCAGCCGCGATCGCATCATCCCCATATCCGAGTCGATGGACACCGCTGGCCCCATGGCCAGAAGCGTGACGGATCTGAGCATTTTGCTTAACGAGCTGGCCGGCGTCGATCCCCATGACCCTGTCACCAGCC
>JANQKI010000143.1 GCA_028281165.1 Opitutaceae bacterium
AACGCCACAAACGCAAATCGCTGTAGCTAGAATTCCAATACTGAAAATGATCACTATGACTGACACCCAGAGGTATTGCTTGCTTCGATTAGCCACTGAGTTGTTTCCATTTATCTTGGTCCCACGTCTGAATGACGCATGGAGATTAGCGCGGAGCGCTAGTCGGAACTGTATCCACTCGATGGTTCGCGTCTTTCCAGTCCTCTATGAGTACTCCATATATCTCAACATTCTCAAGAGCTCCCCATTTCTTTAGATGTTTTCTGAGGCTTCCTTCATGCTTCATTCCTATTTTCAGCAACACCTTGCCAGATGCCGGATTGCGGCTCATGTGGCGAGCATGGATCCTCAGAACACCTAAGTCCAGAAACCCATACTCTAATATCAATTCTGCTGCTTCGGTGCATATTCCCTTGCCCCAGTATTCTTTACCAATCCAATAACCAAGCTCTGCTTGGTGTCCTTCTTCGATACGAATTAGGCTTATCGCTCCAACCAGTTTGGAGCTTTCTTTTAAGACAATCGCATATGTAATGCCCGTCCTATCTTCGAACTCGGATTGATGGGTGGAAATCCAATCTTCCGCCATCTCTTTCGTGTAGGATTTCGGAATAAGAAAAGTAGTGTCGGCGATGCTCCCATCAGCAAGTAGAGAATATACATCTCCCGCATCGCTCTGTCTAAAAGCACGGAGCCACAATCGACGTGATTCTAGAGTTTGAATTTCCGTTTTCATTCTCTTTGCGAACAGTATCAATATGTACTCGTAAAATTTACCATGAAATTCACGTCAGCGTAAATGTAGCTTTTGCGATTGGGCGGGGTATGAACCGTTACTCCGATTTTCGAATACGGACGGCGAAGGCTTGTTGGGGATTTATAGTTTCGAGTTGGTGGATGTCTTCTGGTGTGAGGCCTTGTTCCAGGAGTGTAGGTATCAATTTTTCGGTGACGTGTAGGTAGTTGCGGAATCTTTCGGGGGATCCCTTGGGCTCGCCTACGCGGTACCAGCCTGCGTCGTGGGAGACGAGGATTTGGGAAAGGTAGCCCTGGCGTTTGGCTTCCAGGATCAAATCGAGGTGGATTTGGAAAGTCGAATCACGAACCCCGTCTAAACTGATCCAAGCACCGGCTTTGAGGGCGGGCAGCAGGCCATCGAAACTTCCCACGCGATTGGCGTGGACCCAGATCCAGGCGCTGGGAGAGACGCCGGTTTGTTTGAGGGTCTCGAGCTGCGTTTCGACGGCGGCGAGGTTGTCCACGGTGTGGGTGGCGATGGTCAAACCGGTAGCCAGGTGTGTGATGGCAGCGGCTTCGAAGAGCTTGACGTCGATCTTGGATACGGAACCTCGATCGAAGGCGGTTTTGATGAAGCCAGGTCGAACCGTGGTCCCGTCGATGCCGTTACGCCATTCTTCGATCCAGCGTTGGGCGATCTGTTGGGCGCTTTCTTCGAAGGCGTGTGCTGGTACGGAAAGATCCCTGCGAGCCCCGTAGTAGCCGGTGTTAGTGAGGAGATTCAGACCTGTAGCCCGTGAGAGGCGGCGAAAGAGCTGAGCATCGCGGCCGAGATAGGCCGGAGTGCATTCGATGAAGGTTGCGTAGCCAGCTTTCTTAACGTCTTGGAGATGCGGAAAGATGAATCGGTAAACGTCCTCGGCATCATAGCGATGAGGACCAGCCATGGCGCCGCCTCCGAAATCGACGAGAATGTGTTCGTGCGGCAGCGTGCGTCCCATTTCTTCGGCAGGAATGAAACCGTCGACAGTCATGATTTGCAATGGTTGGCCGGAGCAACCGCTTAGCAGGACGAGTTGGATGAGGAGTGCGGAAGCGAAGACAGCAAAGATTCGGTTCATAAAGATATTGAGTTGGGCTGAGAATGTTTGCTGAACGTGGACGGAAGTCGACTTTGTTTGTTTCCAAAAGCGGGTGTCAGACTGATCGCTTAGTGCTGCTTCGATTACCTTCACTCGTGTTTGCCTGGGCTCCAGTCTTGGTTTGAGAGCCACTTTAGGCCTGAGGTTTTGGCTTCTTCTTCGATTGATGTGGCCATGCTGTCGTTCCAGCGGTTCAGATAGCCGAAGAGCGAGATGACGCCGAGCATTTCCACGATTTCCCCTTCGTCCCAATGTTTATATAAACGCTCTTTCAAAGCATCGTCTACCGCGTTGGGAACGGAGGCAGCGGCTCTGGCGAAGTCGAGAGCTACACGCTCGGCTTGGCTGAAAGCGGGGTGGGTTTCGTATTCCCACATATGTGACAGCTTTTCTTCTTCCGCTCCGTACCGTTCAGCGGCTCGTATGGTATGAGCTTGGCAATAGCGACAACCTGAAACGTTGCTGGCGACGAACCCGATCAAGCGTTTCAGCGAGCTTGTGACGCGTCCTTGATTTTCCATGACAGCCTTATTTAGCTCTATGAAAGCTTTGGCGATGGCTGGCCGTCGCTGCATCGTCAATACGCTGTTAGGGCAGAAGCCTAAGGTTTCATTGAAGAAGGTGGCGAGTTGGCGAACAGAATTGTCCGCATCATCAGGCAATGGGTCAACGAGCGGCATACTTTGGAAGCGATATGCGATGAGTATTCCGCCAGATTGAAAAAGGGGCGATCCTAAATTTCTATAATCACCTTGGACTGCTCTACATCGATCACTGAGCGTCCTCAAGATTGTAGAGGCGATCTCTGATCGTCTATGTGGCCAGGATCATCATCCTCCTGGTCCGTAAAAAAATTAACCTCTAACGAATCCTGCTATTGCGAAACGCTGTCCCGGCGAGCTCGAATGATGGCGGACATGCGCATATGGTTGTTTCGCTTTTGATCAGGGCTGTAGATATAAGTGGTGATGCGACTGACTTCGCTTGCATCGGGTATGATGTCCGTGGCAGCCATGGCTTCTTGGGCCTGACGTTCGCGCTCTTCCATTTCAGCGATGGCTTTGAGGCGCGCTTCTTCTCTAGCTCGTTCTTCCTCGATCCGTTTTTGTTCTTCGGCCAGTCGCATGGCTTCCTGGGCTTCGGCTAGTTTGCGAGCCGCTTCGGCTGCTTCGCGTTCACGTTGCTCTTGTAGTCGGCGGGCTTCCTCCTCAGCCGCTTTTTGGGCGGCAATGGCGGCGAGGCGTTTTTCTTCAGCTTGGCGAGCCAGTTCGGCTTCGCGCTGACGCTGAGCTTCTTCCTCCGCTTTTTTTCTCGCGATTTCCGCTTGGCGACGCGCTTCCTCTTCGGCCTCTAGGCGAGCTTTTTCCTCGGCCAGGCGTTTCGCCTCTGCCTCAATGGCAGCTTGCCGAGCCGCTTCCTCGGCCTCTTTTCTTTGCTGCTCCTCAAGAGCCGCTTGTTCGGCTAGGCGTTGCTCTTCCGCTTCCCGCTCCTTCTTGTCTTGATAGGCTTGGTAGGAGAAAATGCCAATGACAACAACGGCGAGGGCGACCACCGCCATAATGATTTTGTTATTTTGCATAGCTAAGTAGTAGGGGAAGCTGAGGTTTCAGGTTTGTTACATTCAAATAGACAATTCCCGGTAGGTAAAGATCGGAGCAAATCAAAAAACTGCTAATTTCTCCTAGGAAATTCCTGTGAAATGGACCGTTTTCGGGCTTGATATTAGAAGTGAGTTGAGCAGAGTTCCCATCGATTTGACCGGAGAGATGGCTGCTTGTCCTGCGAAGCTCGGAGAGCGTAGAATGAAGTGGTCGTTCCGAGTCTTGCGAAAGCAAGGCGTTCAAGCAACGGCGAATCGCAGATTCGAAAAGCCATTGTTTTAGACCACTTGAAAACGCATTTTGATGTTGCTAGTGAGGAAGTATTTCCAAAGCTACCGCATCCTTGACCGGAGAGATGGCTGAGTGGTCGAAAGCAACGGTTTGCTAAATCGTCGTACGGTTAATCCCGTACCGCGGGTTCGAATCCCGCTCTCTCCGCCAGCCTTCGCCGAGGCTTCGGCTGGCAGGCTGCGTTTCAATTTTGTATTTAGCGAGACCAGCCATCTCTTGAAACTCCGCCGGAGCATTGCACTGACCGCTACCTTTAAAAAGTTCCTGGCTTGAGGGTTGGTCTCAATTGGAAGTTTTGCAGCTACCTTGCGAATTGACAGTATGCATGCTTTTTTCGATAATGCATACTTATGAAAACAAGAGTGACGGTAACCCTTGATCCGAAGGTTCACAAACGGGCAAAGCTTCTAGCAAGAAGGCAGAAGGCGAGCGTGTCGGGGCTTATCGAAAAACTCTTATCCGAACAAAGCGAGTCAGATGATTCAATAGTTGAAAATATGGTTGGCAGCGCTTCGCTCAAGCAGGCAAGGAAGGGAGACGCAAGACAGACGAAGTTGATGGAGAAGTATCTCCGTTCATGAAATGCCTTGTTGATACAGACGTACTTCTGGACGTCGCGTTAAAGCGCTCCAGTTTCTTTACTGCTAGCGCAGATGTCCTGCGTTGGGCAGAGAAAGGAGGGCAAGTGGCCATCGCCTGGCACTCTTTATCCAATTGCGCCTACCTTTTAAAGAACGATGGGCGTGAATTTTTGAGAATGCTATTATCGATTCTTGACGTGGCTCCTGTAGGAGCAAAGGAGGCTCATCGGGCTCTTGAGCTACCGATGAAAGATCTGGAGGACGCGTTGCAAACCGCTGCTGCGTTGTCCTGACGAGCCGACTACATCGTGACACGAAACACATCAGACTATCGAAAATCTCCTCTTCCCGCCATCAGCCCGAAGAAATTCTTAGCTCGTGTTAATTCTTAGGGCAGTCGAGTAGCTAGTTTGGCATTATACCTGTCTATGGAGTTTTTATGACAACCTTTCGTCGGAATCCTTGTCTTCCGGTTGTACTCTATCAAACTACGCCCGATGTCTCGCTCTTTCGCGTATTCCTTTTCGCTTTTTATACTCAGCCTGCTTTTGACGGGTTGCGAGACGACGAAGCTGTCTCAAGCGGAGAAGGAGCGACTCGAATCGGAGAAGCGGATGCGCCTGGCTTCCATGCTGGAAGAGATTCAATTGGCAGAAGACGATGTCTACAACACGCTGCATCACATTTTTCTCTCGGCGGGCGGGATAAAGGACGAAGAGACTTTTGGATACGTCGGAGCTTTTTTCGCGACCCATCATTTCTATCCAGAGCTGCTTGAAGAGGCTTTGAATGAGGGTGGTATTGATGAAGTCATTACGGTGCGGTATGTAGTTCCAGACTCGCCAGCTGATCTAGCTGGCTTAGAAAAAGGAGATCAATTGATGGGGATCAACGGGGATTCTATCCCAACCAGAGGTCTGCGTCCGACGAAGTACGCCATGAATCATCTGAAGAAAGCTTTGATCCCGGGCGAACCGAACCGCCTTTTAGTCCGGCGTGCCGGTCAGGAAATTGAACTGGAGATAGAGCCGGTCGAGGCCGCCTACTACGGTCTGATTGTCTGGCCGCATAGCGATGTGTTTGCCGAGACGGACGGCAAGATGCTTTTCTTGTCGCAGAGCCTTCTGGAGATGGCTGACGACTACAAGCAATTGTCCTATATTTGCGCATACGCCGTTGCTAAAGGAGTGATGCGACATGCCAAAATGAAGAAATCGAATATGTCGATCGGCTCGATTTTCGATATCGCCGCATTCGTTTACGGAATCAACACCATGGGAGCTTTTGAGAACATGGGACGCAAGGCTCACCAATTGGCGTTTGAAGTCGAAGCGGACATGATTGCGCTTTATATCCTGGCTAATGCCGAGATCGACATTAGCGAGTATCCTGCATTTTGGGAAGAGACCTTGCCTATATATCGGAGGGATCGCTCGCTGGTCAAAATGGATTCAGAGCGCTTCGATCATATGCGAAAAACGATCGCGGAGATCGACGAAAAGCGGATCAACGGCGAACCCATATACCCTACTGAGTATTTGTCAGGCGAAGTGGATACAGAGGAAGAGATTGAAGAATCGTCTTAGACTGACTGGGGAATTGCCTGTTTCAGGAACGATGCTGAAAATCAGCGTTGCAAACGTATAGGTCGCCCGAAGCATGGGCTGATGAAGCTTTACTTCTTGGGTACAGGCACTTCTCAGGGCATTCCGATGATTGGCTGCGATTGCGAGGTGTGTACCTCCAGTGATCCGCGAAATACTCGCTTTAGGACACACGTTCACTTGGAGGTTGGCGGACTGAATATCCAGATCGATGCGGCCCCCGAATTTCGTCTGCAAGCCATCAGGCACAAACTGCCTAAGGTTGACTTCATTATCCTAACTCATGGGCATGCGGATCATATTCTGGGAATGGACGATATGCGCGTCTATTGCGAAAGAAAGGGTGGGGAGGCGATCACCATCTACACGAATGAAGATGGTGAGCAGCGTATGCGTAGCATTTACCCTTACGCCATTCGCGAAAGGGCAGATGTTCACGGCTATCCAGCCTTCCGCCTTCTCCAGATGCCTAGGACCTTGGACCTGCCGGAATGCGTGATACATTCCGTTTCTCAGGATCATGGCAGTTTTCAGACGCTGGGTTTGGTCTTCGAGGAGAAAACTTCGGGAAAGCGTTTGGCTTATTACACGGACTGCAGTTCCGTTAGCGAGGAAGCGGAAAATCTAGCTAAGGGCGCGGAGCTTGTTGTATTGGATGGGTTGAGACAGAGGCAACACGCTTCACACATGTCGATCGAACAAGCCTGTGAGGCCGCTCAAAGAATCGGAGCCATACAAACGTTCCTTATTCACATGACGCATCACGTGGACCACGCCACAGTAGAGGCCACGCTGCCGAAAGGGGTGAAGCTTTCGTACGACAATCTTGTGGTGGAAGTGTGAAGTGTCGCAGCGGCTCGCCTGGGACGTGCCGGCCCGTTAAAAGCGTTCCAGGATTTCCTTTTCCTTCTTGCATCGACTTGAGTCGGACCTTCAATCTTCTCGAATGTCTGAGCTCAAGCGGACTCCTCTCTATGATTTGAACAAGGCGCGTGGCGGTCGCATGGTCGATTTCGCAGGCTGGGAAATGCCAGTGCAGTTTGAGAGCATTGTGGAGGAGCACAAGGCAACGCGCAAAGCGGCTGGATTGTTTGACGTGAGTCACATGGGCGAAGCAACGGTAAGGGGTCCTCAGGCGACGGCTTTTCTGGACCACGCCCTGACTAACGACATTGCCGGAATGGAGAAAGGTCGAGTGGTTTACAGTCTCATGTGCTATGAGAATGGCGGTGTAGTGGATGATTTGCTGGTTTACAAGGAAGCCGAGAATGACTACTTACTCTGTCTCAACGCTTCGAATACAGATAAGGACGTCTCTTGGCTACAGCAAGCGGCGGCAAGCTATGACGTTGAAGTAGTAGACGTCTCTTTAGAATACGCTTTGATCGCGCTTCAGGGCCCTAG
>JANQKI010000018.1 GCA_028281165.1 Opitutaceae bacterium
GCATGGCTACGACTACGCCTTGCCCATTGGCGACGATGTGACCGCATCGCGAGCCGGAGTGGTTTTTCAAATACGGGATGGCTTTCAGAATGGAGACCTAGTCCCCGGACACTCCAATTGGGTGAAGATCATCCATGAAGATAATACGATATCCGCCTACTCGCATCTCTCTCCTGGGATTCCTGTCGCGGTCGGAGACGAAATCGAAGCCGGCCAAGTCATTGGAAAAGGCGGCAATACGGGCAACACGGGCGGCTTTCCTCATCTGCATTTCCATGTATCCACTTGCTCCGAGCCAACCGATGGCTGCGGAACGGAACCCATCACCTTCCGTAACACGCGCCCCAATCCCAATGGTCTGGATAGCGGATCCAGCTACATGGATCTAAGCGAAACATATACGGCCCTTTCATATTCAAGTGAAAACGGTCCCTCCATTGATGATGATGGAGACGGCGTCACCAATCTAGTCGAGTCAGCGTTCGGAATGAATATTCATGTTCCGGATACACACAAGTTGCCCAAGTTAGCGATAGAAGGGAACAAGATTCGACTTCCCTTCATAAAAAATCGCGCTGATCTTCTATATATTCTGGAATCCTCGGTCGACTTAATCGAATGGCAGGAGGAAATGCCTATTCTCAAGGAGACCCAATTTGGCCCAGGAATCGAAGCCTTGTATACCTTTCCAACTAATGAAGTACATTTTATAAGACTACGATTGAAACAATGAAATGAGCAGAGAATATCGTTTTGTTTTTAAAGGTTGTGACAACGATCTGCAGTACTGCCGTAGCATTTTCTATCACCATTAAAACACTGGATACTGGAAAGCTAAGCTCGCCGAGTAAGGGCAGAAATATGGCCATATCCACATAACGCCACCAACAAGGGTTTCTATCGGTCAATAGCTCTCTGCAATCCCTGAACATCTCCGCTTGAAGCTCGAAGTAATTCATTACATCGGATTGTATCCTTTGAAGATGCGCTCTTTTCCTTCTAGCGTGGTTCTGACCCTCGCGTTCCTCCCCTATTTCAGTTTAGCTCAGGATGAATGGAAGGAGTTGCCAGGAGGCTCGGACAATCTATCGAGCGAATATTTGAAAGACATCGGCCAAGAGCCACCCGCTTGGTACTTCGAGGTCTCCTCCTGGCACATGAAAGCTGGTGATGATCCGAATTGGGCAAGCGTTGGTCTAGACGATTCAAATTGGACACGACCCAAGCCTAAGGACGGCATTTTCTACGAAGGACCCTTTGACAATGTGCCTGAAGGGATTTTTTGGGTACGTGTTAAAATCGTTATCACAAAAAAATGGGTACAGCGTTATTTCGACTCGCTTTGCAACCAAATTAAAGGCGCTCGGGAATTTTATTGGGACGGCGAACGAATAGGGGGAAGTGGACAGGTTGGACCAGATCGAGAAAGCGAAATTCCTGGACTCAACATCCATTGGACGCCGATTCCCGAGCGACTGCTAGTCCCTGGCTCGCATCAAATTGCAGTGCGCGTATCGAGCAACTACAGAAAAAACGTGGATGGGCCGATCTTCGATACCTTCAAACTGACGGACGACAGTCACGAAATTCCTCTCGATCTGAGTAATGTCTATGCCATTCGCTATATGTTCGGCTTCGCTAGCTCGACCTGCGTCATTTTTCTACTCATCTTTATTTTTGCCGAACGAAAAACAAGCTACGCTCTCTTTGCTTCGCTATCCGGCATCTTCGCTTTGGCTCTGTACTTGGCGTTCTACGAGTTTTCCCATCCAGCTGATCTCGCTTATGATGATAATGCGACGCGCAGGTCTGGGCTGTTGCTTCTTGTATCTGCTATATCACTACTTCTTCCCGCATTTTTTCTTGCTCACTTTTCCCTGCGGCGAAAAGCCCTGCATCTTGCTTGGGTCGCTCTAGCACTTGCAGTTGTTTTTTACTCAACCCCTGTCGAGGACCTTAGAATCCAGTTTTTCTTTGGAATTGGGTACGGTTCGAGTTGCTTGTTTATAGTGTTGGCCGCTTGTCAGCGAAAGCCTGGTAGTTGGCTCATTCTCATAGGAGCTGTGGCCGCTCTTGCTCCCATATTGCTTGGCGACAATCTATATTTGCTGATGGGCGGGCATGTGATTCTCGTTCTGAGCATCCTTACGGCCCTAACTCGTCAGATAGGCAAAGATAAAGTGGAACACCACAAAGCACTCCTGATTAAAGCTGAATTAGAAGCGTCTAAAGCTCGTTTAGAGACCGAATTGATAAAGCGCTCGATTCAACCTCATTTTCTTATGAATACGCTCAACGCCTTGATCGATTGGATCGAGGAAGAGCCC
>JANQKI010000212.1 GCA_028281165.1 Opitutaceae bacterium
CAGTTGGAGTCCACCTGATTCGTCTTTGCTTGTTTCTGGAGCGAGGTCTTGCGGCCGGGAACGCGAATGATGCCATGCTTAAAGTCGGGAGGAATAAAGCTTCATTCCACTGGCTTGAGCCACCTTCGGATCCTGGATCAACTACCGTGGCTGATGTTGCGAAATCAAATTCTATCGAAGAACACATGGATACCGTTAAGGCATGGGGTCAAAGCGCTTGGGAAGCTTGGTCCATTCATCACGATGTTATCAGATCCTGGATACCAAATGATTTGAAATATAAATAGAACGGCTTTAGTACCATTGTCCAACCGCTGGAAGGAAGAGCTTCGCCGACTCCGATTCATTCTCTTCGCATTGCACTGGAACGATATGATTGAAACGCTAGACAATACAAATCGAAGCGAGGCTGTAGATTTAATCGGAGAAGCATTTAGGGCGCACCCGTTTCTGCCGCCCGATCCTTCCGGCAGCAAAGCGAAGCTTCTAGCTAAGGCGATTCTCGATGGGTTCGCTGCCGCGCCTGACGCCCAATTGTTCGGGATTCGCGGAGAAGATACGCGTCTGGACTGCGCTGCTTTCGTCTACAATGCCGCCCATGAACCGCGTGGATTAACGCTGGCATTGTTCCTCGTTCGCATGATCCGAATCGCCGGGTGGAGAATGTCTCGCACCTTCGCTCAAGTTCTCTCGGAAGAGCCTGAAGTAAAGGAGCAAAGGCTCGAACTGATGCTTCTGGGAACACGCTCAAGTAGCCAGAAGCTTGGACTGGGACGAATAATGATTCGCCACATCCTTGGATTCGCCAAAAGTCGGGGATACCAATCGGTTGTTCTTGGAGTGGCGAAGGAGACTCCCGCCTTTGGTTTCTATCAGAGAGAGGGTTTTGTCGTTGAGAAGGAGATCGCCCTGCCCATTATGCCGCTTTGCTTGCTTCGCCGTCCCCTCGCTGAACAAGAAACTCGAGACCAATCAGCAACCGACATCGAAAAGCCGCCCAAACACGTGCAGGACATCGTCGAATAATGCTTAGTCGAATTGTTGCAGGTGGTCTTGCCCGGCATGCCTTATAGTCCATACTTGAAAGAAATCTAGATCTGATTCTCGAATAAACCTAAAACCTGAACAGAAAAATTAATATGAACGGGCCAATAGAAGTTATGCAGGTATTCTTCTACCTCTTGGGAGGAACAGGATTGTTTTTCACCGGTGTAGGAATCTTGTGGTTTACATCGATTTATAAAAAGCTCCATCAAAAGAAAGGCCTAGCTTTAGGCTGAATCATATCATTGTTCGTAATCTCAACATTTTCCAAAGAGCGGCTAGCACTATGTTAGCGAATGTCACCACAGACTCGATACGCGGTCTGCAGGTCGCTTTTGTGTAGCCTCGACATTAACGAGAAATATCGACTAGCGATACAATCGTGATTTCATTAAAACCGAGAAACTGAAATGTCTGAAGAACTGGATCTATTATATCTTTCCCAACAAGACGTGTCCGACGTCGCCCCGAGCGTGGCGGAATGCGTAGCGATCGTCGAATCAGCGCTAAACGAGCACGGCGAGAATGAAGTCGAGAATCCGCCCAAGCCAGGCGTCCATCCCCGGCCAAGAACTTTCATCCATGCGATGCCGGCCTTCCTGCGTCGCAAGAACCAGGTGGGCATGAAATGGGTCAGCGGATTCAATTCCAATCACGAACGCGGCTTGCCCAACATCTCGGGTCTCATCATACTCAACGACGCCGATACCGGTATCCCCACTGCCATTATGGACGGCATTTTCGTTACTGCCATCCGTACGGCCTCCACCTCTGCCGTATCCGCAAAGTATCTGGCTCGCAAGGACGCCAAGAGCCTCGCCATTGTGGGGGCGGGGCTGCAGGGCCGCTATCATCTTTTGACTATCAAGAACACCGTGCCTGCGATTGAGCGCGTTCGGGTCTTCGACATCATTCCCGAGACCCTCGAACGCTATGTTGCGGAAATGCGGGAGCACGTGGATTGCGACATCGAAGCCGCCGCGTCCATTGAAGATGCCATCCGCGATGCAGACATTTTGGTCTCAACGGCTTCCGGATTGCGCGGTCAAATCGTCTTCGCCGCCGACTGCATTCGTCCCGGCGCCCTGGCCTTGCCTGTCCACAGTTTGGGTTGGGATCCAGAAGCGTTTTTTACTGCCGACAAAATAGTCGTGGACGACTGGGCGCAATTGAGCGCCGCCCTCATTGGTCCCGACAAATCATACGACTCTTTGCCCGAACCTGCTGCCGAGATAGGCGAGATCATCTGCGGCAAGAAGCCTGGACGCGAAAACGATCAAGAAAGGATCGTTGGCTTCAATTACGGTCTGGCCATCGGCGACATCGCTCTAGCGAATGAAATCCTGCAAAGGGCGAAGGCCGCGGATTCCGGGATAAGGCTTAAACAGCTCGATGGAAAACTGCCTTATTGCTGATTCGGGCGGAAATGTATCCAAAAGCCTGTAGGAAGCTCGCTTGCGAGCGATCCTTCGTCTTTAACATTGAATTCGCTCGCAAGCGAGCTTCCTACAGTGCTGTTCGAGTTAGCTATTCAATCAGGAGGAACGTCGCCAACGCGCGTGTGCGTTTCTTCAAGCTTTCCAGACTGCTCCATTCTTTCGGGCTGTGCATGTGTTTGCCGTAAGGACCGAGACCGTCGATGCACGGCACCCCCTTTGCCGCGAGCAGATTGGCATCCGATCCCCCGCCTTGCAACGGAGCCTCGCCGATACCTAGTCCCTCCCGTTCAGCTACGGCTTCGTAACGCTCTCTCAAATTTGCGCTTCCCGATGTCGGCTCCATAGGCGGGCGTCGAATCCCTCCATCTAAATCGACCGAGACATCGTTGAATTTCTCCGGCAGTTCAGCGACATGCGAAAAAGGTTGGGCCACGATTTCTTCAAAGGTCGAAACGACCTTTTCTCCACCAGCTTTGGACGTAATACGAACGTCGATACTGCATTCGGACTTCTCCGGCACCGTGTTTTTAGAAGTACCACCATTGATCATGCCCACGTTTGCGGTCGTCCCCTCTTCGTAGTTTGTCATCGCCTCGAGGCGGGGGATGATCAGAGACAAAGCATGAATGGCGTTGATGCCGTCGGCATGCTGATTACCCGCATGGGCTCCTCGTCCCGTGACGGTGAGCTGAAATCCAGCAGTTCCCTTGCGGGCGGTGATGATCCGATCGCCATCACGGCCTCCTTCAAAAACCAGGGCCTCGGTGGTCTTGCTGGCAACTTGCTCGTAGAGGGAGCGACTGTCCGGAGATCCCACCTCCTCGTCAGTGTTGTTGACGAATCGCAGTTTCAGAGCTGAAAATTTTTCCGGAGCCGCTCTGCTAATCGCTTGTAGGGAAAAAACGATTACACTCAGTCCCGATTTCATATCCAACACGCCAGGACCGAAGATGGTATCGCCATCGCGACGAAACTCCAGAAACCCCTGCTCCCTCGGGTACACCGTATCGCAGTGCCCGGCAAGCAGTAGGGCCTTATCGTCGGTTCCCGTAGCCGGGGTGGAGTACACGCGGTGATCTGCAAACTGCTCGCTCTTTACATGGGTTACACGACAGCCAATTTCCAGCATGCGTTTCTCAATGATCCGAGCCGCTGCTTCGACATCTTCCCGGGCATTAGTGTAGCTGGGCTGGTTGACCAGTTCCTCGAGCCACGGCACCTGTTCCGCTTCGAAGGCCTGATCAACTTCGGCCAGTACGGCTTCCACGCTCATTGCTACTTCAGGGTAAGAGCGGTTCCCGAAGATCCAGCCTCCTTCGCCTCCGACAGGAGCGCCCCGGCAGTATTGCCCAGGATATGTATAGCACCGATGCCGAGACTCAGGTTCTTGAGGGCTTCTTCGATCTTCGGGATCATGCCGCCAACGATTACCTCATCGCTAATCGCTTGACGCGCCTCAGCTTCGTTTAGGCGAGGAATGCGCGATGAGGGATCTTTGATGTCCTTCATCACACCCGGAACCCCGGTCATCAGGAAGAGGTGATCGGCTTTCAAATTTGCGGCGAGGGCTGATGACACCGTATCCGCGTTGATATTGAAGACCTGGCAGATGTCGTCTTCGCCTTCACCCGCTTCGGTAACGCCCAGCGTGTTCATTACTGGCGTAAAGCCGCCAACCAGTAGATGGTCGATCAAGCCGGTCTTAATCTCAGTGATTTCGCCGACAAAGCCAAAGTCCACTGGCTCGTCACCGCACCCGCTGAATATCTTGGGCGGGCGGCGAATCGCCGTCACGATTCCCGAACTGACCCCGGAAATGCCCACGGCCTTCAGCCTGGCGGCAGCGGCGGCAGCCACGACATCGACATTAGCCTCGCCAGCCAGAACCTGCTTCATGACTTGCAGAGTCGCGGCGTCGGTGATGCGTCGTCCGCCCACTTGCTTGCGCTCGAGTTTCAGGCGCTCGGTTAGGCTGTTGGCCTGCGGGTTGCCTCCATGGCAAAGGATAAAACGCCAACCCGCGCCGACCAGCTCCGCAACTTCGCCGACCACAGCTCGCAGCCGTGGTCGATCAGCCACTACATCGCCGCCAAACTTGAGTACGGCCAAAGGCCTCGATTCGCTCATGGCCACAATGCGGGGGCATCGATACCCTCGCCTTCGGGGAGACCGAGCATCAAGTTCATGTTCTGGAGAGCCTGACCAGCCCCGCCTTTGACTAGATTGTCGAGAGCTGCGGAAACGGTGAGCTGTCGGCCGCCTTGGCCGTCGGGCTCGCTGAGTTTCCAGGAAAGGTCGACCCACATGCTGCCTTTGATAGCCACCACTTCAGCAGTGCGACCTCCGGAGCCAAGCGCCCGCACGAACTGAGAATCCGCGTAGTAATCGGTATAGAGCTTGTCGGCGTCTTCACTGCTGAAATCTTCGGAAACTCGGATGAAGCTGTTGGCCAGAATGCCGCGCGGCAATGGCGCCGAGACGGGAACGAAGTGCAGCGCGAAACTAGTGTCGTGCCCGTTGCTTTTGATCGCGTCGTTTAGCACCATGTTGATTTCCGGAACGTGCTGATGGTCCAACACCTTGTACGCCTTCATGTTGTTGGCCCGAAGCGGATGGTGAGTGCCGGCCTTGGCATAGGCGCCTGAACCAGATGAACCGGTAGCGGCAACCGTTTGAACGGGTCCGGATAGCAGTCCTGCCTGAGCAAGCGGCAGCAAGCTGACCATGATGGTGGTGGCAAAGCAGCCCGGAGCAGCCACGCGATCGGCTTGTTTGATTTTATCCCGATAAAGCTCGGGCAAGCCAAACTGCCAGCGGCCCAGCAACTGATCTGGATAGGGGTGCTCCTGGCCGTAATACCTAGCGTAGAGCTCCTTGTCGTTCAGGCGGAAGTCGCCTGACATGTCGACGACCTTGCAGGAAAGCTTTTCCAGTTCGGGCGTCAAATTGCAGGACACCTTGTGCGGCAAGCCCAGCAGGACGATGTCGACACCTTTGGCCGCCTCTTCCAGGGGTATTTCCTCGAAGGTCAAACCGGTGTTCGACATGTTGAGATGAACATTTTCAAGCGGTTCTCCAACCGCGTCGATGCTGCTGACGCGAGTCAGCGCTATCGAAGGATGACCGAGCAGAGAACGAATCATTTCCGCTCCGCCATAGCCGGTACCGCCAACAACGGCGGCCTTGAATGGGGTGTTTGCATTTGGTTTTGCCATGGGTTTCTCCTTTATTTCTAAAATTAATCCGCCTCGGCTAGGGCCTGGTCCAATATTTCCACTACCGCGTCGATATCAGCTTCCGTCACCGCTCCGATCGGAATAAGGAAACGAAAGCGCATGGGATTCCCGCCAGCGATAAAGCCCATGACCCCCCGGCGATAAAGATCGTGCAGCAAGGCCTGAACCTTGGCCGCTTCGCCGCCGAATGGAGTGAGAGCGACCATAGCGCCTATACCGAAGGGACCCGCCATTTTATCGGGATATTTTTCACAGAGCCGCTCGAGATGGGATCGAAAATAAGCGTGCTGACGGGCTATTTTTCCGTCTGGCCCAAAGTAGTCGCCGGAATCGAGTTCCTCTAGAATGGCGCAACCCGCATGGATAGCGCCGGAGCTGGCGGTAAAGGTTTGGCTGAGCAATCCAGGCCTGGGAGCGAATTCCTTGCGGAAAAGAGTGCCGCAAACTTGGCTGGCCTTGCCGAACCAGACAATGTCCGCCAGTTCATCCAGCTCGTAGTGCTGGTAGGCGAATAGGGCGTGGGTGCGAGCGAAGGTTTGTACTTCGTCGAAAAGGACCGCCACATTGTTCTCTTTTAGCACGTCGATCAGAGCGCGATGGAACTCGACGGGAGCGGTGTAGAAGCCGCCCTCCCCTTGCACCAGCTCGAATATCATAGCAGTGAACTCGCCAGGATAGCGAGCGAGATGCGCCTTCAGGGCTGTAACCGATTTTTCAATACTATCAGACCCGCTAGATTCATCATAAAATGGGATGTAATGCACATTGAGCATCGAGGGAAGGCCTTCGCGGAACTTGGGCTTATCCGTGATCTGCGAAAAGGTCGTGGTGCGCCCGGCAAAGCATCCCTCGAAGGCAAGCACGCGATGGGCTGGGAATTTCTTCTGCATGGCGATCTTCAGGGCATTCTCGCCAGCCATCACGCCGCAGCTGGTTAGGAAGCAGTGATCGAATCCCGCGCCACCTACATTAGCCATCTCAAGAATCTTTTTAGAGAAGGCATGGCTGTCGGTGTTCTGCTGTAGATTGCCCTCCATAACCGCGTCGGACATGGCGCCCCAGAGCATGGCTTCGGTAACCTTCGGATGGGAATGGCCAAAGTGATGCACGCCAATGCCGTTGATGAAGTCGTACTTCACGCTGCCGTCGTCCAACTCGACCAATGAGCCCTTGCCGATGCCGGATCCAAGGAAGGGAAAGAAAAGCTTACCGCCGCGCAGAGAATAGAACTCCTCAACCGTCTTCTGATACTGCTCGGCCAGCTCCGGATCGGCTTCGCGTGGACCGGTGATAGATGCTTGATGACGCTGAATAGCATCGAGCAAGGTTTGAATGGACTGCTTTACGGCGGGGTCTTCGCGTAATTTTTGGGCAACAGTAACGGAAACCCCTTCAGAAACGATTTGCTGGGACATGATTCAATTTGGTTATAACAAGAAATTCTACGATAAGAATTATTTATACACCAAATCGCTGAAAGTCACGCTTCAAAGGTCGCAAAAAGCGAAAAAGTTTATCTTTTGTAATGCCCTGTGGGAAAAATTTGGGCACGTACTAGCTTTGTCATTACAAGACTAACTTCACTACTTAAGGAACGCTTATGAACAGAGCGAAATCCTAGCTTTCGGCGCTCCGCTCTTTCCAATCTTGCATGATAGTTGCGTTCGCCGAAAAAAATCTCCTCCAAAGACAGCAAGAATCGGGTCGTCTCTAAAATCCGCAAATAGTATAGTTGTTCCCGTGCGCGTTACAAAACAAGGAGGAGCAAGGAGACTATGAGATTATCAGAGAAGACGATCATCGTCACTGGGGCCAGTAGTGGCATTGGAGCCTCCGCGGTTCGCATCTTCGCAGATGAAGGGGCGAATGTGATCATGGGCGCGAGAAGAGAAGATCGTCTGCAGGCTCTTGAAAAAGACCTGAGATCGAAGGGGAAGGTTGCCATTCCGGTCGTGGGCGATGCTTTGGATGAAGACTTTGCCCAAAGTCTTGTAGCCGCTGCTCTATCCGAGTTCGGAGGTTTAGATGGGGCGTTCAATAATGCCGGGGTTCTTGGTCCCATGAAGCCCTTGGAGGAGATCGATTTAGAGACTTGGAAAAGCGTTCTCGACATCAATTTAACGGGCGCCTATCTGGCTGCAAAACATCAGATCCCCGCTCTTCAAGACCGAGGTCGGGGAGCGATCGTATTCACCTCGTCATTTGTCGGGCAAGGGATTGGATTGCCCGGCATGACTGCCTACGCTGCATCAAAAGCAGGCCTGATTGGACTGACCCAAAGCTTGGCGGTGGAATGCGGCCAACAGAATATTCGCGTCAATGCCCTGTTGCCGGGTGGAACGCTGACGGAGATGGCGGGAAATGATCCTGACGCTCATGCGGCCGTCGCTTCGATGCATGCTCTCAAACGGATGGCCACAGCGGATGAAATCGCACAAGCGGCGCTTTTTCTCCTGAATTCCGAATCTAGTTTCGTTACTGGGAGTTCGCTTTATGTCGATGGCGGCAACTCGATTTTCAAGGGCTGAAGATTATGGATCGAATTACTGAATCAAGACCGAAAGCTTATGAGCGCATTGCCAAAGCGATACGCTACATTGAGACGAATTTCCAAAATCAGCCCGACCTGAATGAAGTTGCTTCTGCCGTCAACCTGAGCGCCTTCCACTTCCAGCGATTGTTCACGGAATGGACGGGATTGAGTCCCAAGAAATTTCTTCAGCATCTAAGCGTGGCGCATGCAAAGAGCCACTTGCGACAATCCAATGCTTCTTTGCTAGAGACCGCTTTTGAAGTCGGATTTTCGGGTCCTAGCCGACTGCATGACTTGTTCGTGACGATTGAAGCGATGACGCCTGGAGAATATAAGAATGAAGGGGCAAGTCTTTCCTTCGACTATGAAATCGCTGAAACTCCAATGGGTCGCGTGCTTTTGGCTTCGACGTCCAAGGGGCTTTCCCATCTGACATTTATTGAAAGCGAGGCCGAAGCGCTGGACGCATTTCGCCAGGAATTTCCTCAAGCGAAGCTCCGAGAAGCTTCGAATACTCACCATGAGAATGCCTTGAAATTTTTCAGAGCCGATTGGTCTACGCTTGAACGAAGCCGGCTTCATCTAAAGGCAAGCCCATTTCAACTTAAGGTATGGCAATGTTTATTGCATGTACCTACGGATCGATTTGAGACCTATGGGAGTCTCGCAAAAGCCATCGATAAGCCAAAGGCCGCTCGAGCCGTTGGTTCCGCTGTCGGGGCCAACCCCGTAGCCTATCTGATTCCCTGTCACCGTGTCATTCGGGCCAACGGAGAGTTTGGCGGCTACCGATGGGGAGTGAACCGTAAGAAAATGCTCATTTCCTGGGACGCTTCAATTTCCCATACGAGCATATTCAGCAAGTAACTACTGGGCTCACTTCAATCTTTACCAGGAAGGCGAATAAAGTTCTACGGACAACG
>JANQKI010000220.1 GCA_028281165.1 Opitutaceae bacterium
GCTTTTTCCACGTCCCAAACCATCCAATACACCACCGCGTCTACGTTTACGGGAACCGTGTCCTTGGTGAGTGTTTTCTCCGCATGAAAATCGGTCACCCGCACCCGTTGATCGATATATGTATTCACTTCATCGATAATGGGAATGATGAGGAAAATACCGGGACCGCGAAGCCCTTTAAATTTTCCCATGCGAAGCACGACCGCCTTCTCCCACTGATTGGCAACGCGTATCGAATAAGCAATGAAAGCTCCCAAACTGCCGAGGATCACGGCCGCCGCAGTGGGTATGTATTCAATGACGGCAAGCCAAATGACCGAACCGATGAGTATAACGCCAACAGCCAAAGAGATAAGGCTTAGACCGTTTTTCTGTCGTATTCCAGATTCAATGGGTAGTTCCAGTTTCATGAGAGACCTCCTTCGTGTTTTTTCAATTCGTCGACTAGCTGCTTAGGGCTTATCCCATAAGCAGCGGCTACGTTAATAAATTCCTCGCAAATGCTCCTAAGTTTATTGCGTCTTTCTCTGACGGATACGTCGATCTTCTCAGAGCCGATAAAGGTGCCCGTTCCCTGCTGCGTCTCTAGAATCTTTTGAATTTCCAGCTCCTTATAGGCCTTGGTCACCGTATTCAGATTCACCTTCAACTGTACGGCGAGAGAGCGGACGGTGGGCAGCTGCTCCCCCATCTTCAGCTGCCCCGTCGCTATCCCAAACCGGATCTGATCGATGATCTGCCGATAAAAAGGAACCCCGCTCCGCGCATCTAGTTGGAACTCAAGCATACACCCACACCTGCCAAGGATAAAACCAGTTGATTGATAGAAACATTGTACTATTTGTATAGTACAATAGAAAATTGGTTGTTATGACCTGGATGTCAACGGCTAATTTGGAAAAAATCTCTAGGCTAAACAGATGACTGCTTTTCGTCCGGCGTTTCTGGCAAAACGATTCCCATTCTTTTAGCTCGCTCCTTCCACTTTCGGCGAGCTAGCTCACGCATGTCTTCAGTCTGATCAGACTCGTCTATGATTTCCAGGCCGAGAAGCGTTTCAATCAGATCTTCCTGCGTCACGATTCCGGACATGCTGCCATACTCGTCTACCACCACCGCGATCTGCTCTCTGGAATGCAGCAGTTCGTTGAAAAGCGTCGCCAAGGAGCCTTGCTCAGAGACAACTCGAATCGGCCTCTTGATTTCCGAAAGCGATGTCCCATGCCTATCGAGGGCCACTTCTTCGAGTATTTTCTGTTTAAGCGCGTAGCCGGTAATATTGTCGAATTTCTCGGCATAGACTGGAATGCGTGAAAAGCGTATGTCTGCCCTTTTTTGCATAGCCTCGCCACAGGTAATCGATTCATCGAGTTTACTTACCACCGTTCGAGGTGTCATAATATCCTCGATACGAATTTTCCTAAAGCGGATCAGATTACGAATAATCCGATTCTCATTCTCGGCGATAACCCCTTCACTAAGACCGAGCTGAGCCATAGCTGCAACCTCTTCTCGACTTATTTTGATAGCGGCTTTTCCCTTTGGTTGGATAAGTTGTATCAATTTTTCCGATATCCAGACCAGCGGTGAAAGTATCACGATAATCGCTTGGCAGGAATAAGCGGTGAACCCAGCCAAGGATTTCCAATAGAGGGCTCCCAGCGTTTTGGGGATAATTTCCGACACGAAAAGAATAAGCAGGGTAAGAATAGCGGAGATGATCCCAAAGTATCCTTGTCCTAGCACCGCAGCAGCTTGAGCTCCAACCCCTGCCGCTCCAACCGTATGAGCGATTGTATTGAGAGAGAGTATAGCGGCCAGCGGACGATCGATATCTTGCTTCAATAAAGCCAACCGCTTTCCAGCTTTGGTCCCCTTGTCTTCGAGATTCTTCACGAAAGACGGAGGCATCGAGAGCAGACTAGCTTCCAAGATCGAACAGAGAAACGAAAAGCCGAGAGCCAGAAACAAATAGAAAAGCAACAGAGCCATAGGAGAAACCTACTCTCTTCTTCATACACTGGAACGAGCAAGCAAAATGGGGAAACCGAAAGGGACCAAACTAAAACAAAATACGCCCTTTGGATGGGTTAAGCTCCGCCGTCTAGCCGTCGATATTCATTATGTTAAAAGCGATGAGCGAAGCTACCAATATAGCCCAAAACCGACAGATCTTCTATTTCTGCAGTGGTCACACCAAAGTTGAAGGCAAATCCAGCCAACGCTATCGCTGTTTCGACGCCACCGAAAATCTGGAACTGACGGCAAACGCGTTTCGTTCGAGCCGCCCAACTTCCGTTTATTTCAAAGACGAGGAAGAGGCGGACGTCGAAATGCAGATACGCAAGTCCTTCCCCTTCACCGGCAAAATCGACATCCGCGACGCCAGATCGGGCTCTCTTCTCGGTGTCACTACCCGCAGCCGGAAATTTTTCGACGCAGATGGCAATAAAATCGGTGAATTTCATGATTCGACCACTTGGAGGGAACACCTCGGTGAATCGCTAGCCGACTTCATCGATCAAGTTGTTTTCGATAGCGGACCCTCTCATACGAGCAATGCTTCTACAGGATATGTTTACTTCGCGGAGAAGAAGCCTGCCGCCACCCTCGTTCGGCAAACCCTGCCCTTTTTCCCTGAATCTCCCAAGCGCACTGAGCCTCACCCTGTTGGGAAAGCTCTCAAGAAGGTCCTGCCCAAAAACTTAGGCAGCGCCCTTTTCGACATAACACCTCCCTTAGGCTGGAAACTTGAGATTCTAGATACGGAAAAACTGCCCGACTTGAAACTGATGCTTTGCGCAACGCTCATGACTCTCGAGGTTAGACGCTGGGCAGCCTAAGCAACGATTTTAGTAAGTTTACTTTTGAGAAGACTTGCTCGAGCGGCTCTTGACCTCTTCCAGAGCGCAGTAGAGGACGGGTACTACGAAAATCGTCATAACAGCCAGTAGCATGCCCCCAAACGTTGGAATAGCCATGGGCACCATGATATCCGATCCTCTACCTGAGGATGTCAGCACTGGTAGCAGGGCTAGAATCGTCGTCGCGCTGGTCATCAGAGCCGGGCGAACGCGTCGCTCTCCTGCCTCAACCGTCGCCTCCCGGATCTCGCGAATCGTCTTAGGCTTTTTCTCCCGGAAGATCTGTTGCAAGTAGGTGCAGACAACCACGCCATTGTCAGTGGCAATGCCAAAGAGAGCCAAGAAGCCAACCCAAACCGCTACGCTAAGGTTGATGGTTCCCATTTGAAACAGATCGCGCAGATTGCTTCCGAAAATCTCGATATCGAAGAACCAGGACTGGCCGTAAAGCCAAATGAGAATGAAGCCGCCGGACCAGGCGAAGAGAATTCCAGAAAAAACCAGTAGCGTCGTGGAAGCGCGTTTGAATTGAAAATACAAAATCAGGCAGATGAGAAATAATGAAAGAGGAAGAACGATGGCCAGTTTCTTCTCCGCTCGAATCTGATTTTCGTAACTGCCGGTAAACTTGTAGCTGACACCGGCAGGAATTTCCAACTCTCCCCTTTCAACTTTTTCTATTAGAAACGCCTGTGCTTGCTCGACTACCTCTACTTCGGCGTAATCTGGAAGCATGTCGAAAATCACGTAGCCAACCAGAAAGGTGTCCTCACTTTTAATGACCTGCGGACCTCGTAAGTAATTTATGGATGCAATCTCCTTCAGAGGGATTTGCGTTCCGTCGGGAGCAGCCACCAAGATATTTTCAATCTCCTCAATGCTGTCCCGCAATTCTCGCATGTAGCGCAGGCGAATCGAATAGCGCTCGCGACCCTCGACGGTCTGCGTGATCGGCTTGCCGCCAATAGCTACTTCTATGACATCCTGGACCATTTGAATCTTAATCCCATAGCGAGCAATGGCCTCACGATCTATTTCGATTTCAAGGTAAGGTTTCCCCACAATGCGATCTGCTAACACTGCCCGAGCTTGTATGGAGGGCACCTGCTTAAGCAGGCGTTCAATATCAAGCGAAACGGTTTCTATCGTCTCCAAGTCAGGACCATAAACCTTCAGCCCCATGGGAGCCCGCATTCCGCTTTGCAGCATGACGATACGAGCAGCGATGGGCTGAAGCTTGGGAGCCGAAGTCGTGCCCGGAATCGTTGCTGCTGCGACGATTTCATTCCAAATATCCTCAGAAGATCTGATGTGGTCCCGCCAGAGCCTTTTTAGTCTGCCATCTTCATCCTTAGCATACTCTGGCTTGTAAGTGATGATCGTCTCAATCATGGAAACAGGAGCTGGATCGAGCGGACTATCCACCCGTCCCAATTTTCCCACTACGGATTCCACTTCCGGAATCGCATTGATCGCCATGTCTTGCTTGCTCAGAACATCCATAACCTCCCCAATCGATGCGTGCGGCATGGTCGTAGGCATGTAGAGAAAGGAACCTTCATCCAAATTGGGCATGAACTCCTCGCCTAGCCCAGGCAAAGCATGGATGGCATTACTCCATACCTTCGTTTCTTTTGCCCAATTTGGCATCCAAGCGAAAACGCTGGCGAAACCCAACCATACCACTAAACCAAATACAACGATTGAGACGCTTACCGCAAGAAACAGACTTTTGAATGCAAGTATTCGCTGCAGTATGACGGAATAGAATTTCAGGATAAGATAGAAAAAGCCCAGCAAGCCGCCAACTGACAGGATAACAAACAGGAGATTGCTGATAGATCTCTCCGGGCCAAAAGGCTGCCAATCATTGGCTAGCAGAACAGAGGCAGTGATGGCCACGAAGAGGCACAAAAAGGCGCGAAGGTTTTTAGATATATGACCGGCTAGTTTACCAAATCGATCGCCCTTTAAGAAATCCGGATTGAGCAAACTTCTTCGTGGTTCTTTGGGCCTCTTCGTGGCCAAAATCAAATGAGCAAAGGGGGGAATAACCACAAGGGCCACGAGGATGGAACCAATCAGAGCAAAGGTCTTGGTGTAAGCGAGTGGCTTAAAAAGCCTGCCCTCGGCAGCCTCCATTGTCAACACAGGCAGGAAACTGATAACGGTCGTTAGAACCGCCGTTACGATAGCTCCACCAACTTCAGAACATGCTCGAAATACCACTTCCAATCTACTCTCGTTCTCCTCCGCTCTATCCAAATGCTTAAGTATGTTTTCGACCAATACGACACCCATATCCACAATAGTGCCGATAGCGATGGCAATGCCGGACAGCGCCACGACGTTGGCATCGACCTTGAAAAGCTTCATACCGATGAAGGAAAACAGTACGGCCAAAGGCAACACCGCAGAAATGAGCCCAGCGCTCCTCAAACGTAAAACCATCAGCGCTACGACAATGATCGTCACCAGAATTTGCTGACGCAACGCATTCTCAAGCGTACCCAGCGTCTCGTAAATAAGCCCCGTCCGATCGTAGAAAGGGACAATTCTGATCTGGCTCTCGGTACCATCTTCGAGCGTCTTGCGAGGCAGCCCAGGAGAGATCTCAGCAATTTTATCCTTAACCCGCTGAATGACTGCCAAGGGATTCTCGCCATATCGCGTAACCACCACGCCACCGACGGCTTCCGCTCCCGCCTTATCCAACGCTCCTCGCCTCAACGCAGGGCCCAGTTCGATTTCCGCTACCTGGTCGAGCGTAATGGGAATATTGTTACGCTGCGTAATGACGGTTTTTCTTAAATCGTCAAGCGACTCGATGAAACCAAGTCCGCGAATGACGTATTCAACTGAATTGATTTCGATGGTTCGAGCCCCAACATCGATGTTGCTAGAGCGCGCCGCGTTGAACACTTCGTGCAAAGCAATCCCGTAAGTTCGTAGCGCATCAGGATCCACGTCGACCTGGTATTCCTTAACAAAACCGCCAATTGAGGCGACTTCCGCAACGCCATCCACACCCTGCAAAGCATAGCGAACATACCAGTCTTGCGTTGAACGCAACTCGTCTAGATCCCAACCGCCGGAGGGAATGGGGGCTGACGAAGATGAGGAAGAAGATGATGATTTTGGGACAGTATATCCTTCTAGGGTGTACCAGAACACTTGGCCGAGAGCCGTAGCGTCCGGTCCGAGCTGTGGCGACACGCCGGGAGGAAGGGTGTCGGTTGGCAGACTGTTTAGCTTTTCCAGAATGCGGCTACGCGTCCAATAAAACTCGGCCTCTTCATTGAAAATGATGTAGATGGAGGAGAAACCAAACATGGAATAGCTGCGGATCGTCTTCACTTGAGGCGCTCCGAGTAAAGCGGTCGTCAAAGGATAAGTAATTTGATCTTCGATGTCTTGAGGCGAGCGACCACTCCATTTTGTGAATACGATCTGTTGATTTTCGCCGATATCAGGAATAGCATCGACCGGCACCGGATCGCGCGGCAAAAAATTCAAACGCCAATCAAACGGAGCCACCATCATCCCCCAGAACAGCAAACCGACCACAAACAAGATGACCACCAGTTTGTTTTCGAGACAAAATCGTATGAGTTTATTTGTCATTGAATTTTAACCACAGAATACACAAGATTCACAAAATGAGCTTCTTTATCTGCAACTTTGCGGAACCGAAATTTACCAGAATCCCATGGCGAAGGTTGGACACGCGTAAATAAGCCAAAACCTGGGCAGTATGCTCGTCAGCCAAAGCTCTCACTGCTTTAAGTTCGACGACTAGCTCATCCGCTACGAGTAGATCGGCAAAGTATTCTCCAAGAACAGCGCCATCTTCATCGGACACAGGAATGGGATGTTGTTGAAGAACATTCAAACCCTGTTTCCGAAGTCTATGGACAAGGCCATTCTCGTAAACCTTTTCAAGCAACCCATTTCTCAAA
>JANQKI010000231.1 GCA_028281165.1 Opitutaceae bacterium
ACTCCAAAAATGAATACGAAGAGCATAGGTAAGGTTGCCTTGATTACTTCGGCCATCGGCTTCTCAAAGCGATAGGAAGCGAGAAAAAGATTCATTCCAATCGGCGGCGTGATGTATCCGAGCTGCAAATTCGCCAGGAAAATAATGCCAAGATGAACGGGGTTGATGCCGAAGGCTGCTCCGAGGGGAGCAATCAACGGAACAATCACAATAATGGCTGAGAAAATATCCATCAAGCAGCCAACGATTATGAGGAAGAAATTCAGAGCCAGGAGAAAAACAAGAGGCGATTCAATAACTTCAGTAGCCCAACCGACAATCTGATCGGGGATCATCGCTGTCACCAAATAGTTGGTGAATCCCATGGCGACTCCCAGAATAAGCAAAACGCCACCAACCAGCAATCCGCACTCCGCCATCAAGCTAGGCAGTTCATCAAACACCTTAGCTTTTCGTATCCAAATAGCTTCGACAAAATAGAGACAAAAGGCGTAGAGAGCAGATACAGAAGCCGCTTCCACTGGCGTAGCGTAGCCGCTGAAGAGCGATACCAAAGCGACGATTGGAAGAAGCAGTTCACCCAAAGCTCCGATAGCCGCTTTTCCTAGCTCCTTAAAATCGAAGGCAGAAGCTACTGTTTCTTTAGGGGGCTGCTTCCAGATACCCCAAGCAATGGTTAAACTGACGAGTAAAACCCCTGGTAGAAACCCACCCAGAAAGACCTCGTTGAGCGTTATACTGATGCCTGCTGCGGAGGCTACAACCGCATAAAGAATGAGCGGCAAACAAGGTGGAAACAGAACGCCCAGTGAACCAGCTCCAGTCAACAAGCCGATACTCGCATGGTCGTTGTATCCTGAAGATTTCAATACAGGCAACAACAGCCCTCCAAGGGCCAGAATGGTAACGCCTGAGGCGCCCGTAAAGGTAGTGAAAAACGCGCAAACCACCACCGTAACAATAGCCGCGCTTCCCCGCATGTCGCGAAAGAGAGCGCTAATCAATCGAATGAGCCTGCGAGATGAATGCCCTTGGGTCAGATAGTATCCCGCCAGAGTGAAAAGCGGCAGAGTAACCAGCATTGGGCTGCGGGTTATTTGATAGAGATTGAGAGCTACCACTTGACCGCTTTGCTGTGCGGCGGCAAAGCTAGAATCCTGGTAAGGATATTCCGAATACCATAAAAGCAAGAAAGCAGCTCCTCCCAAGGTAATGAAAATAGGAGAGCCCAAAACGGTTGCTAGCAGAAGAGCTGCAATTAAAATCCAGATAGAAGCGGCGCTGTCTCCATTTATGAAATTGATAAGAAGGGCAAACGCCAAAGACCCAAGTAAAGGTACCAGTCGCCCAATCCAAGTATCGCTACAACGCCACCAAAAGCGAATGCCCAATAGAGCGAAACCAATCGGCATAATAGCTTGCAGCGCTTCTGCCGGCATCCCGAAGATGAGAGTGCGTCCCGAATCCAGTGTAGCCTGCAAGTATTGCCAGCTTCCCAGTCCAAGCATAAATGTTACATAAAGCGTAATGGACGCGCTATAGGTCTGGGCAAAAATAGCTACTCGACCTTTGAGGTAAGTGGTGAAGGTGGATAAAGAGAGCAGTCGGCCTTGCCTTGCAGCTACAACGCCTCCGATCAACGCGACAAACAATACCAGGTGCCTGCGAGTTCCGGCATTGCCCGAGATGCCCGTATCGAATTGCCTTAAGACAATCTCAACAATCGGCAGGAGCATCATAATGCCCAAGGCCAGAGCTATCGACCAATCCTCTACTTTCGACCAGATCTTTCCGGCTTTTCCAAGCAAGGAGGTAGAAGAGGAATCCGAATCAGACGTATCTTGGCTCGCTACCACAGATGCGATGCAAACCAGAGATGAGATTTACTCAAGAGGAAAGCGTGACTGTTCGCTTCAACGGGAACGAAAATCCTCCAGCATAGCAACGACTTCGTCAAAGATTTCAGCTGGCACCGTGGCGTCACGAATATATGAATACGCGTCCGTAGCCACTTTTTGCCAAGTGTCGAGTAGAGTATCATCCACTTCGCGGACTTCGAGGTTCCACTTGTCACGCATGACTTCGACCGACTGAGCATTTTCCGCCCTACCCGCTTCTGTCATTTCCTGGCCAATACGCTGCGCAATTTCTCGCATCGCTTCTTGATGCTCTGGAGCAATACGAGACCAGGCTTTGCCGGAAACGACAATCGCCCCGACGATAGGCACATAATTCAACTCGAGCATGTAGGGAGCCGGTTTGTAAGCTTGGCTCGCCAACGCATAGAAAGGAGGAAGCGGAACCGTATCGATCAAACCGGTCTGCAAGCTTGGCAAAATATCGGTGCTTTCGATTGGAATTGGGCGAAATCCCAACTTTTTAAGCATGTCGGTTTGTTTCGGATCGCCAGTCTGGGTAAACATTTTTCCCTTTCGCATATCGTCTGGCGTCTCCACTAAGCTTTTACTGAAGATGTGCACCCAACCGGAGTCCATCCAGGAGAGCACGATAAATCCCTTCTCGCTCAAACGCTGTTCGAACCGAGGAGCGAGAGTCGACATCACGTGATTCAACTCGTCGACGGAACGAAAAAGAAGCGGGATCTTCTGCAAACCTGCCACGCCTGGATCGACTTCCGAAAGACCGATCCCTGAAATGAGCGACGCCTGCGTTTGGTTAATCCGCATGCGATCGATCATGGCGCTCTCGCCACCTTGAATACCTCCAGCAAAAACGATCAGCTGAACCTGGCCATCTGTCGCCTCCTTCCACTCCTGGCCCATTCGGAGAAGCATTTTGTGGAAGGACGAATCCTTCGGAGCCAGGGTGGTTAACCGAAGCGTGAGCTTTCTGGCAAAGGTGTCCGGAGTTTGATGAAAAGCGATTAGCCCAAGCAAAAGGATCGCTATTAGCCGAAAAGTCTTTGGAGCAAATTTCATAACGATAGAAAAAGAACAAGCTGGTCGATAAAGCCGGTTCAAGACATTAGACGGTTGGAACAGCAGTTCTCTTCAAACGTTTCATTAAATTGAATATTTTTCGAACAGAAAGGCCGTCAGTTCGGCTCAGAGAAACAGCCAATCGAGCCGAGTTAAGAGCCATTCCGCCCGTCGCTGATAGAGGCGATTCGCCAATCGGAGCTCGGGACGGGCGTCAATATCGATAGAGAGCGCTTGGTTCAGAAGCTCGGTAAACTTCTCCTTGTCCTGTTGCTCGACCGCAACCGATTCAGCATAAGCAACATAGACTGAAGCCATTTGCCCGCCTGAGAGTTCGAGAGCTCTATTGAAGTGCATCGTGGCTTTGGCCACAGGATCTCCGGATCCAGTGAGACGGCCCATCTCATAAGTGATGAAAAATGAATGCACAGAGCCAGAATCCCAGTCCGGATCGAGAGAAAGCACCTTTTCCATCATAGCTTCGGGAATCGCTAGCTCGCCCACCAATTCAGGATCGTCTAAAGAAAGAACGATCGCGCCCATCCAGGAAAGAGCAGTCCAATAAAGATAGGGAACGTCGTCAGCCTCAACGTTAGCCAAAGCGTCCTCTAAATCCAAAGCCAAGGCTTCGGACAAACCAGGATGCCTGACCTCCAAACCACGCATGCCGTAGCGCTTGGCTCGAAGATAAAGATTCTTCGCCCGTTCGCGCAACTCGACGGAGCGATGGTAATCCTCGTCTTCCACCTCATCGGCTTCCAGTTGCACAAAGCCATAACTATACTGGGCAAAACTGCTACAGAGATTGAGAAGCAAGCCTTCGTGCTCTGGCACTTCTGCCAAGACGCTCTCCATAAGCTTTAAACTGAAAGGGAGAGCCTCCTTTATCAGTTCGGGATCGTCGTCGGAGGAAAAAACCGTACCCCCGCCAGCCAGGGCATCGCCAATTTGATTCATGGCCATCTGTTTAACTGAACAGCTACTAAGCAAGACCGCCGTCGCAAGAATCGGGATACAGAGGAATCGATTATGGCGAATCCAAATGCCTTGGAAGAAGTGTAGGAGCTTGCTTGCAAGCGATGCCATTTGCTCAATTCGACAAAAGATCCAATCGCTTGCAAGCAAGCTCCTACCGAATCTGCAAAGAAAAAGCCCGAAAGCGTAATCACTTTCGGGCTTAGAGGAATTTAAAGAAATGAAAATTAGATTTCGTATCCTTGCTCGTCGTGATCGCTGAGGTCGAGACCTCGCAGCTCGTCATCGCTTTGGACGCGCAGTCCGACGATCTTATCCACGATGAAAAGCGTAACGATGGAGACGATTCCGCTCCAAACAATGGTTACGGCAACGCTCTTGATCTGAGCCCAAACCTGAGCGCCCATACTGCTGATACCATCGCCAAAGCCGGCTCCACCGAAAGCTTCACCAGCAACGACACCGGTAAGAACAGCTCCAACAATACCACCAATACCATGAACACCAAAAACGTCTAAGCTGTCATCAAACTTCATCGATGGCTTGATAATGACCGCGACAATGTAGCAGCAACACGCTGAAGCCACTCCGATAAGAATAGCCCCCATGGGTCCAGAGCTTCCCGACGCGGGAGTGATAGCGACAAGACCGGCAACTGCGCCTGTGGCGATGCCGAGGACGCTGGCTTTGCCATGTCTAATCCATTCGATGAACATCCAGGTCGCCGCTGAAGCTGCGGTTGCGATTTGAGTTACGAGCATAGCCATACCGGCGACTCCATCCGCAGCCAGTTGGCTCCCTGCATTGAAGCCAAACCAGCCAACCCAGAGCATGGAAGCCCCGATTACGGTAAGCGGAAGATTGTGCGGCTTGATCGGCTCCTGAAAAGCCCCTTGGCGTTTGCCGACCATTATACAGGCAACGAGTCCCGCAATACCCGCGTTGATGTGAACAACGGTGCCGCCAGCAAAATCGATCACACTCCAGTTGGCAAATAAACCACCGCCCCAAGCCATATGCCAGACGGGCAGGTAGCTGAAGGTAAACCAAATAGAGGTGAACAACACCACCGCGCTGAACTTCATTCGCTCGGCGAAAGCTCCCACAATGAGAGCTGGCGTTATGATAGCGAAGGTCATTTGAAAGGTGACGAAAACAGATTCGGGAATCGTTCCGCTGACCGCATCTACGGTAACACCTTTAAGAAAAAGTTTGCTGAAATCGCCGAAGAAATTTCCACCTTCGCCCGCTGCCAAGCTATAACCGTAGACAACCCAAAGGACAGTCATGATGCAGCAAATGGAGAAACATTGCATCAAGACGGAGAGAACATTTTTGGCTCGAACCAGACCGGCGTAGAAGAGGGCGAGGCCAGGCAAGGTCATAAAGAGAACCAAAACTGTGGCGACTATCATCCAAGCCGTATCGCCAGAGCTTATGGTTGCTTCTTCCTGAGCAAAAGCGACGCTGGGCATCGCTGCGAGGAGTACAAGGAATAAAGAACGGAGTCGTTTCATACGATTGGCAGTTTTAGGTAGAGGTTTAAAGGCGCCTTGCGAAGGCAAGTGTCTCGACAAATCCGACTCGTTAAATCACCGACCACCGAGAAATCGCGCAGGAGCAAAGCAGAAAATTTGAGGGTGGCAGCAAGGATGAAAAATTTGTAAAGGGCCGCAACTTCAAAATGCGCCCAATCAATCCTAGACCCCTAGAAAGGATCGAAGAAGCGGAGGCATCTCGACGACACCTCCAAGAGAAATGGCTGATTAAATGCCGCCTAAGACAATACGCCCTTCTGGAGTTTTCGGGCTATTGGCGGTCTCTTCCGTCACGAAGAAGCTTATACTGGAATTGGTGAAATCGATCTCCTTATTCTCTGAAAGATCGAAAAAGAAAAGACCATCCGAAGCGCCGCCAATTGGAATGGTACCCGCTCTAACCGACTTGTCGCTTCCTTCGGACTTCGCCCAAACGTGGTAAGTCTTGCCGGAATGCTCTTCGGGTAGATTTTCGACCGCCATAAAGCCAATCTTGTAGTTGCGATCGAAAAGCGAGAATCCTTCAGTCGCGGCCTCGGACTGCGATTGGGCGATATCCCTTTCTTCAATACGCGAGTACCAATAGGCTTCGGCTAGACCAGCGAGCTCAAGCATGCGGTCTTCCATAGTGATTGTCTCTTGGTCTACCACGAAGTTGCGAGAATCGCCTGGCTTGCCCAGCTCGGTCAAGACAACGTCCCCCGAAACGGCCTCCCGATTCTCGAATACGAGAAAACCAAACACTACCGCCGCGCAGGCCG
Source organism: Opitutaceae bacterium (assembly GCA_028281165.1). Lineage (GTDB taxonomy): Bacteria > Verrucomicrobiota > Verrucomicrobiia > Opitutales > Opitutaceae > JANQRT01. The sequence goes on from JANQKI010000231.1 coordinate 6,214, forward strand.
CCACAGCCCATCCGCCCCAACTCCAGAAAGGTATCAGCTTCCCTTCGTCAGACACCTCGGTCTGATTTTCATTCTCCGCGGCTTCTTCCTGATCAATGCGTTGCATGAGCTCGGAATAGACTCGAAACGAAGGCTCCACTTGCGGACAGTCTAGAGCGCTCATCTCGTTGATAGTCTGCCATTCATGCACTGCGGTTTGCAGCTCCCGATCATCGCGGAGATGGGCTTCGAATTGCTCTAATTCTTCTTCAGGAAGGGTGCCGACCGCGTATTGGACGGCCTTTTCTTGGATGTTTTCCTTATTCATAGCTGTGTGCCATTAATTGTTTAAGCCTCTGCATCCCGCGGCGCATGGCGGTTTTTACCGTGCCCAAGGGAATGTCGAGTTCGACTGAAATTTCTTGTTGTGTCATGCCTTTAGTCATCGCCAGAGAAAGACTGTCTTTCTGAGCTTGAGGCAATTTTTCTAGCATCGATTTAAGGCGCCCGATCTCGTCGTTCAGGACTACGGTTTCAGACGGAGAGCGCTCGCTGGAATTAGCGTCTTCGGGATGATGATAGATGCTGGGGTCTTCAACGACCGTTTCCGGCTTTTGACGCCTGAGTCGATCAATACAAAGACGCTTGGTGACGAGCACCGCCCAGCTGAAGGGACGTGACAATGCAGGTTTATAAGTCCCAGCGGTACGCCAGATCTTCATAAAAACATCCTGCAAGACTTCCTCAGCCATCATTCTATCCTTTAAAAAATTATATATGTAGGAGTAGAGAGGGCGCGAATAACGGGAGTAAAGCTCGTCAAAAGCCTCACGCTCTTTAAGCGCGATTCGTCTGATTAGCTCCGCCTCGATACTTGCCTGGTCCATCGATTATACCAAGTGGCCTCCAATGGGATTTAGTTTGAATCGATGATATCCAACTCGGCTTCGAATTCGTTTTCGAATCGCTTGTTCAATTCGGCGACCAATTTGACCAAGGCCTTTTTGAGCACCTCGTTGTACTTATCAGTACGCCGATTTGACGAAATTAACGCGGCGGCTCCATCCGCATATCTAAAATATCCTAACTTGTTCCTGTCTGGCGTTTGACGCAGGACAGCGTTCAGCTGCACTTCGATTTCGCCAAGTCCGTTATAGCCCCACTTGTTGATGAAGACGTCAACTTGTGGCTGATTGTGAGGTTTACGCGCTCCAAAGCGCTCGATCTTGTAGGGAATGGGAAAATCGATTTCCTCAAGGATCTCGGTCAGCACTTGTTCGAAGTAGCGAAACCGGTCGTCCTCGTCTCCGTATTCGTAAACCGGAATGATGCTATCGATGATGCGAAAATGCAGCGTTTGATCGTTGTTCAAATAGATATAGGGAATCACCCGGTTCTTCTTCCCAAGTGAAAGGGAGGCAGTCAGGGATAGTGCCAATATCAGAAATAACGCTTTCATCGTAGTTTGTTCAGCTTGAGGCGAGCGACAGACGCTTCTAACCTGCTAAGAAATGATTCGCTTGGCAAGTCGCCTTGGATTCAAAAAGCCACATTACTCGCTTGGGAACCAGCAATCTTAGCTACTCAAAACAAAAATCGAGGCTGAAATGTTAAAAAGGCTTTTATAAACCACTAGCGTTTTGCCAATTATCACTTCTTAGGCTTTTCGAAACGGTCTAGCCGCAACCGCATGCGGCTATCGAAGAGAGTAACTTCCAACATCCTCAGAGCGAAGGCCATACCGAAACCAGCTCCAGCAGCGATTAAGATCCAAATCATAATCTGATAGCGTACCGCTTCAAGCGGAGAGGCGCCCGCTAGAATTTGACCTGTCATCATGCCAGGCAAAGCCACAATGCCAGCGGTCGCCATAGAATTGATGATAGGTGTAATGCCTGTGCGAATACAGTCTTTTGAATAAGACCTGATGGCTTCTCGCGAAGTTTGGCCAAGAGCGAGGCGCTGCTCGATTACATCGCGGTTATCGTAAACCGCGGAAGTCAAACGGTCCATACTGAGACTGATTGCGTTCATGGTATTGCTCATGATCATACCCAGTAGAGGAATGACGTATTGCGGGGTGTACCAAGGTTTAGGATGAACCACAACCAGTATTCCGTACAAAGCGATAGCGAAGGAGGAAACGAAAAGCGTGCCCGCTCCTATGCCTAGCGATCCCCAACCTTTCAGACGCCGCTTTTGGCGAGCCATGATTTCTCGCGAGGCTACAATCAGCATGACCAAAGCCATTACGGCGACGTAAGGCTCATTGCCTGAGGCAAAGAGGAATCTCAACACATAGCCGATAAGCGAAAGCTGCACCACCAAGCGAACCGTGGCCACCAAAAGGGACTGCGTTACTCCAAGCCGGTAGGCGCTCAAAAGAATCGCTAACCCCACTACGAGTAGTAGAGCGAAAGAAAGATCCAAATAGCTGAGTTCTTCCGTGCTCATGATTCAATGAGAGAGAGTCGTTTGTCACTCATGCGGAATCGCTTTGTAGCAACACGAGCGGCTTGAGATTCGCTATGCGTCACCCAAATGGCGGCGGCTCCAGTACTTTGGATGTATTCAGATATTAGGGACTCGACACAGGATGTCGCCGATTCGTTCAGATTAGCGGTTGGCTCGTCCAGTAAAAGCACTTTTGGTTGTCGATCCAGCAGCCGCAGTAGCCCAAGTCTCTGCCTCTCGCCCATAGAGAGTCGCTGTGGCTGCCAATGCAAGGAGGATTCGTCCAGAGACAATCGCTTCATCCAATCAGAGGAAGGAGCTTTTTCGAAGTGATCCATCACCCTATCCTCCCACCAGAAGACTTCAGCTGGAAGAAAACCGACCTTTCGCCTCCAATTCGTCGGCTCGAAGCTTTCGCGGCTTTTCCCCGAATACTCGACGTTGCCTTGGGAGGAAATGAGATCCGCCACCGCACGCAAAAACAAGGATTTGCCAGAGCCTGAATCCCCGAGAATCGCAACAATCTCTTCGACTCCAAGATCAAGCGAAAGGTCGTGCCAATCCAGAAAGCTAAGATCCCTTATGCAAAGACTCATGAGTAGTGTTTACGCATTAAGATCTTTGAGAAACGAAAGGCGATCAGAAATATGGTTGCGCTGGGAGTTCTTCGAGAATAAAGATATTGTTCCTCTTAGGGATTCATGAAATTTCTTAGAAAGGTGTGTGTTTCGAATGTCCTTGCTGGAGTCGCTTTGCTACTAGGAGTTGGCTCTTCATACGCACAACTATGGGAGTTAGACAGCCAATATACTCCGCTGCCAATCTCACTGCATGGAATTATGCGTGGCCTTGAGCCAACCAGCGACGGCGATATCCTCGTATACGGAGTTTATGAGTATATAAATCAAACTTATAGCCCAGATAAAGTCGATTTGACACGAATCGACGCGCAGGGAAAGGTTGTCTCCAAAATCAACCATCCTTTGCTCGATTCTGGAACAGAAATTACGCTTCTCAAAGAAGTAGAGCCCGGTCTATTCTTCGTTCTTATACAAACTAGTAATGTAGGAAGGAAATTCTTCTTTTTCGACCAAGATGGAAAAGAAATAACGAATATCTTTTCGAATCTTACGGTGCCAAATATTCTTGATGTGCAGAAAACGCCCGAAGGCAATTTCTATATCATTTCCTCGGAATCGACTGGTAATTTAATACCCAATAATTTGATATACACAGACAGGGAAGGAAATATTCTAAATACCCCAGACGTAACGCTCTCCAGTCTTTTCAGTCAATCGATAATCACGGATACATGCTCAGAAAGCATATACTTCACTCATCCAACCTTCACGTTCGATAATGAGATCATCATAGCCAAACATTCTCCAAGCTCTGGCGAAGTATTCTCTATAGCTTTAGAAGCGAAGGAACTTCACGGGCAACATGTATTTTCAAATGGAAACTTTACAGCTTCTACAGACAAAGAACTTATCTTTCTCGATAAATCGGGAATGGAAATTTCGAGAATTGGTGTAGAAGATCTTATCGAGGGTGCCGGAAACTTTATCCTAGAATATATTCCATGGGGAGATAACGCAAGTGCGTTAGTGGTTCGACGTGATTACCACAATATCGAAATCCTGGTGTTTAGCAGCGATGGAATCATTAGTAAACAGCTACCTCTTTTGTTCGAAACTCTACTTCCAACCAATGATTTTCATTTTAGTAATGATTTTTTGATTACGGGAAAGTCTTCATTCATTTATCAGATTGATACTAATAATCTGATGGAGCCCATTGGCTACGAGAGGATGGTGGCTATCCTATCGTTTAGCGGAGGTATCGATTCGATCGAATTTTTAGATTCAGGAGACATGATTCTGGCTGGTCAGATTGACATGTATAATGGCGAATTCGTATATAACCTAGTTAGAACTGACGAGAATGGAAACCTTATCCAGGGCTACGCGATCGAGGACTTTCGCTTCAAACCCATCTGGAAGACGGCTACGACACCTGAAGGAACCATATATGCCATTGTTTCAGGTACTCTTTATAAAATTTTGGATACAGACGAAGCGATTCCGATTATCGGACCGGTATCGGAGAATGATCGAGAAGTGAATGTTCTAGATTTCGTATTCATGGACAATGGTGATTTGCTAGTCCTTGACCTACCTCATATTACATCGGTAGGCCTTACCGGTTCGATCCGAATTTATGATGCAGAAGGACTAAAAAAGCATATCATCGTTTCTGATCTATCAATACATACTCCTTGGGCGACAGGCATCCACCCGATCGCCCGAACGGTTGCTTATCCTGGATCAAAAATAGTGAAGCTAGAAGACGGTTCGGTTCTCATAGCGGGAGACTTTCGTACCGAAGACGCTTCGACCCCTCCTAAAATTATCAAGATCAATACCAACGGTTCCCTTGATACCTCCTTTCAACCCAAAACGTCGGGCCTTGCGTTCGCTCAATCCCATATAGAGCTACTCGATAGCGGTTCGTTTCTCGTCATCGCCCCCTTGGTAATCTCGGCCTCTGACAACCTGAAGATAGTTACGAAATACAACTCTGCGGGCAAGATAGATTCGGTTTTCAACCCTACGATCCTGACACTCGACTTCGATCCTGACTCAATAGAGACAGCGGATGGCCAGATCCTTCTAGCTCAGGATTCAAATCTTTATTTGTTGAATCCTGACGGGACGATCAATCCGGATATCAACTGGCTTTTTGGTCAAAATTATAGACACAAGACAGATCCGTTATTTTCCGGCCCCTCTTTCTATTCGCCAGCTTCGGGATTTCTTGGCAAGGATCAGAAAGGCAACATCTATCTCAATACTTTAGAGCCTTCTAATGACAGGATTCCCTCAGGTTTAACGCGTATTCGCAATACAGATACTGTTTCTGATGTTGTTATTCATCCGACGCATGTCTCGCTAGAGGCAGGGGAAACAATTCTTCAGATAGCTGATCCAGGTATTGGAAACCAAGACACCAGTTATCAATGGTACAGAAACGGAGTAGCCCTGGAAGGCCAAACCTCAAGGAGTCTATCGATTCCATTCGCGCGATCGACAGATTCAGGTTTCTATAGCTTAACAGCGACAAAAGACGGGAAGACTTATACGACTGATTCTGGACAGGTGAGTATAGCTAATCCTGTATCCAAAATTCGCAATTTCTCTGCTAGGGGATTGATCAACGGGCCAAACACACCACTTATTTGCGGATTTGTTATAAACAATCAACCGGGAACCCGTATTCTAATGCGAGCCTCAGGTCCCAGCTTATCCGAGCTTCCCGCAGATCTAAGACTAAATGACCCAGCTATAAATCTCTACTACAACTTTGAACTCGCCGACACCATTGCAGGCGAGCACTCAACTCCCGAGCTACTGGAGATCGAGGCCAACCTAGGCGCTTTTCGTTTCCAAGAAGATACCCAGGAGTCGGCCCTCATCGCGAACCTCCCCTCAGGCGTCCACGCCTTCCAGGTATTCAGTCCTGACCGGAATACAGGTTTCAGTCTTCTAGAAGCCTACGATATCTCCGACGAACTCGACAGCATCGCCTTTCGAAATAACTCAGTAAGAGGCGTTATAGACGAGTCTAGCAAGAATCTGATACTCGGCTTTGTGATCGAGGGCGCAGATCCGGCTAGCGAAAAGGAGGTATTGATTCGCGGCATTGGTCCTGGCCTATTGCAGTACGGCGTAGCCAATCCAATCGCTAACCCCCAACTATGGCTTGTCCAGATTGGGTCGCCCGAATTTCTTAGCCCAAATTTGAGCTGGGAAGAGCCACACGGCCAAGCCGTAGCGATGGCTGCCGAGCGCGTCGGAGCCTTTCCTCTCGAAGAAGGTTCCTTGGACACGGCAATTGTCGCGACACTACACCCGGGAGTATATGGAGCTATTTTAATAGATCTCGAAGGAGGCGAAGGAGAGGCCTTAATAGAACTCTACGATTTGGAGTAATAGTAATTCTAAAATGATAGTATCTTGATTAGAATACCAACATATTTGTTTTGTTTTCTTTTTTCTTTCGAAATCGCCTTTTCTCAGGGATGGGAAATCGATAAGGAGTTTCAGGGAGTACCGCTAATAGGTTATCCTTGGGGTGGGGGGCGGCACGAAATTTTTGTATTGGATGAAGATGAAATCCTTATTCGGGGTAATTTTGGAACTTCGTATAGCCCAGAATACCTTTATATAAATGGATACGATACGAGCGGAACTCAGGGCATTGCTATGCTTAATTCAAATAACATTCCGAATAAGGCATTTAGCTTTCAAACTACAAGTATGCATTTGCAGTACTATTCGATTACGAGACTCTCTAAAGTCGAGTCGGATTTATATCACCTGAAAGGCTCAAACGCATTTGCAATGACGCCAGAGTATATGTTTTTTGACAACAATGGAACAGAAATTTTCCCATTCGATATCGATAGTAGCAAAACCATTCATGATATAGTCAAAACGCCAGGGAATGAATATTTGTTGTTAAGCTCTAGAACATTTTCTCCGCAGGAACAGCAAGTATTGTATTACAATAAACATAAAGAACGACAGCATAAGATTGATCTCGATTCTGAAAGGGGCTGGCCAGTCAAAATTTTTTCAGATGTAAATGATGAATCAGGATATGTATTTCAGCATAAACGTAGTCATGAAGGTGATATACTTAGCCTGTCGAAGATTGGCCTAAGTGGTAGTATCGAAAATATCATCACATTTCCTGCGAATGGTTTTATCTATGTAAAGCAGTTTAAAAACGGGAATATGGCCTCTATTACAATATATGGAGCCACCATATTCGATTCACAAGGCAATATACTCTCATCTCTAGATACAGCCGATCTCGCCAATCAAGGAGAATCTGAGACAATAATTAAAAGCTTTGTTTCTTGGGAAGAAGATACAATAGGTATAATTGTGGAACATTCCTCATCGAAAGGCGAGTTTTGCGTTGTCTCTAATCATGGGGCAGTTCAGCAATCATATCCACTCCAGTTTACTGGTTCATTTCCAGATCAGTTTGAAGTTCTGAATGGATATCTGTATGCCGTAGTTTATGGGGGAATAGCTAAATTTAATCCCATTGCTCTTGGATCAAGCAAGATAGGAAGTGAATTGCTAGCCGTCACTTATTCATCTCTTGGCAAAATTAACCATGTAGACCATCAAAGCGACGGTACGCTTGTTGTTTCAGGAGAATTCGATACCTACAACGGTCATAGATCGTTGAACATCGTCGAAATAGACAACGAAGGTTCGATTCTTAAAACATACCCTGAAGGAATAGCTACTAAAAAGGAGATTCTGAAGACGCGAACACTAGCGAATGGAAATAAATATATACATAGCGACAATTCAATCTACGAGCTTGCGCCAAATAGACAGTATGCAAAGATAATTTTAGGAGGAGGAATAAGCACACCAACCAATTCCAACGCGAATGTTCTGGCATTTGATATAACTCCATCTGGGAATTTAGTTGTGGTTAGCATGTTTTGGAGAACTGAATTCGGTTCAAATGAAAGTATCAACGGATCGATTAAACTTTTCGATCTATCAGGGAAATTGATTAGTTCGATTGTACCAGAGATTAAATCCTATCAGCCGAATTACGTTTTAGTTCGGCCTGTCACTTTCTACTACACAACTTATGCGGAAGTCACTATGAGCAAGGATGGATCGGCTCTAATTACTGGCTCCTTCAAAATTCCTGATTCTGAACAAATTCCAAAGTTCATCCGTCTTACGAACGACACTAAACTAGATGATACATTTACCAGAAACATCTACACATGGGGAGAGGCAATAGGAGATTTAGAACCAATAGATGGTAATTCATTCTTCGCCCTACGAAAAGCTATTCCTCCATACTCATCCAAAAGCGAGCAGCAAGGCGTATTAATCAAGTTTAGTGGGGATGGCTCCATCGATGATAGCTTTAAGCCATTAATGGTGAATTCCATCTACATGGGGCGTTCATTCGGTCTTCGCGATGGACGAATAATAAGCCGAATTGGATCAGAGTTATTGCTATTTAACGAGAATGGTTCAATTGACACTAGCCTACAAGCAGCTCTAGGAGAGAACTTTTATTTTGGAGCTGACAGTAGATTTTTAGCTGAAGATGCATCATCAAGCTTGTACTTTTTCTCAAGCAGTGGTTGGAACGAAGATATTTCACAAGGTCTAATAAAGCTTATTCCTTCTGAAAGTAGCACTGGCAATTTTTACCATCCTAAGGATCACGACTTGGATTCGGGAAATGCTCTTTTTCTCAACGCAGATTTGGGATTAAACCATCCAGATGCTAAGTATCAATGGCTGAAAAATGGAAGCCCTCTGGAGGGAATGAACTCCAGGACTTTATCTATACCATTTGTACACGAATCCGATGCGGGCTCCTATACCCTTCAAGCCTCTTTACAAGGCTACTCCACTCAAAGTAATCCAGCTACAGTTTCAATAACTCCCCCAATGTCGAAAATCCGTAACTATTCCGTGCGAGGCTTGATAGCCGATTCGACGACTCCATTGCTAAGTGGCTTCGTTACAACCGACCATAGCTCGGCGAGGTTTCTGATACGGGCAGCTGGTCCTAGTTTATCTAATTTATCTAGCGAAGAGTTGTTAGATGACCCTGCATTGAACATCTTTTCTAATGGGCAATTGATTGCTACGGTAGCCGGGGTACATTCAACAGACAGTCTACTTGATCTTGAACAACAGCTAGGCGCCTTTCCTTTCAATGAAGGAACAGAAGAGTCAGCAAGCATAGCGGAGCTCGGAAATGGCATACATGGTTTCCAAGTCTTTAGTCCTACTCTAGAAACTGGGTATAGCCTTCTCGAGGCATATGACGTTTCTGACTCGCTTGCGGAGATCGCCTTTCGAAACACTTCAGTTCGAGGGAGCCTAAATGGGGATAATGCAAACCTGATGTTGGGTTTTGTGATAGAGGGAGATCGAAGAGCTACTCCTAAAGAAATGCTCATTAGAGGCATTGGCCCTGGATTATTGAAACAAGGCGTCGAAGATGCGATCGAGAACCCAATCCTCGAGTTGATCGATGCTAGCTCCGGCGAAGTTGTTGCTTCCAACCAGAATTGGGAAGACCTGGGTGGTTACGAACTGGAATTAGCTGCTGCTCATATCGGTGCCTTTCCATTGGCAAAAGATTCTCGGGATTCAGCTTTCCTGGTTGCTCTAGGACCAGGCGTCTATGGAGCTCTGCTCACCGATGCGGATGGTGATGAAGGAGAGGCTTTGATAGAGCTCTACGATTTGGAATAGGTTATCGATCAAGAGCGTTGCTTTCTTCTCCTTCGCGACTTGTATCGTTTTCTTATGAGCAAAACAATTCGAGTGGGCCTGTCTGGAGGAAGATTTGGCGAAAGGCATGCTAGGGCCTTTGCTGAAACGGAGGGCGTGGAGCTAATTGGTATTGCCGATCTTAATGAAGAGATTCGTAAGAAGATGATCGATACTTATGGATTCCAGAAGGGATTCGAGTCGCATTCCGAGCTGGTCCACTCAGGCGAGATCGACGCGATCATTATTACAACTCCTACCAATCTTCATGAGCGACATGTGAGCGAGGCTTTTGACGCTGACTTGCACGTTCTGAGCGAAAAGCCGCCCGCAACAAACGCCAGAGAAATGTCTCAGATCATCACCACTGCTGGCCTGGTTGGTAAGACTTACATGTGGGCCCGTCAGCAACGTTTTTCCAATGAGCTGCAAAAAGCTAGAAAGATGATCGCCAGTGAAGAGCTGGGAGACGTCTATCATGCTTCGGCCAAATGGCAATGGGGCTGGTGGCCCTTCGAGCCGGATTGCTGGCGTGGAAGCATCGAGCGTGGAGGAGGAGCCCTACTCGATATCGGTATCCATATTATCGATTCGCTTTGGTTCACTATGGGATGTCCTGATCCCGTGGAAGCTTTTGCCAGCGCCCACAATCTCCTTATGAAAAACGAGATGAGCGATCCAGATGATGCCGCGGAAGATTCCTCATTCGGAATGGTGCGCTTCAAAAACGGAGCCACCCTAACTTACGAAACTTCGTTCCTGACTCATATCGATGGCCCAAGAACCCTTCGTGATTCGTCCAATGTGCATGAATTAAACGTGTTTGGCTCTTTGGCTTCAGTGAATTTAGTATCCGGCGAAAAGATACAAGCCAAGACAAGAGAAGGTATCGAAGTGAATGCCTACGCGGAAGAGATTGAGCAGCCAGAGATGTTCAAGCGTCAGGCCAAAGAATTCATCGACTCGATAAATGAAAAGCGAGAACCGCAGAATTCAGGCAAACAGGGCTTGACCCTCATGAAGATGCTGGACGCCCTTGCGGAGTCGGCCAAAGAGAAACGAGCGGTATCCATAAAAGCCGAACGCAGCTTAGAAGATCTTTTCGGCGGAGTCTGATTTTATAAGTTGTCAGTAGACAGTAAACGGTTGTCAGAGACTCGAGGCTACTACACTGGCGCCTACCTGCTATTTTAGGGACTGTCCCAAAAGTCCCTTTCAAGAGGATGTTTCTGCACTGGGGTCGAGAAGTGTCTTATTCGCAATGCGCCGCGAATCAGGCCTGCTGGAGTTCCGCCTTTAGGCGGCAGAATTGGTTCTTGGGACCGCCTAAAGGCGGAACTCCAGCGAAGGCATGCCACCATTTATTAGTCGAGGCTCCCGCGACTCGCGAAATCAACGGTCGCATATATAATCCCTTTGATAGCTTCCAATATCCGCTTTCTGTTTATGGGACGGTCTCTTAATCGACTTCGAACACTTCAACGAGGCAAATCCCTGAATCGGAGCCTGAACCGCTCGTCACAACGCCATAGCCTCCTGGAGCCAGGGTTGCAACGATTGCTGAATCGACAGAGCCTTCGGGCAAAACACTTGCCCCTACTTGTTGGAAGAGATTTGAAATTGTATCCGTATTTCCACTATCTTCCCAGTCTTCGTTGAAAGTTACCTGACGAAAAACGGGAAACGTTTGAAACAGTGTCATATTCGGATTCTGAAGAACCTGGTCAGCGGTAGGGCCTCCAGATTGTCCTATTAGATTAGGCCCGATTCCTCGAATAATCACGGTTTTCGCGACATTGCCTTGTATCACAAATCCGGGTATAACCACATTGTCGCCATCACCTGCCACACAGCGAGTAGATAAGTTGGTAAGCCGAATAGGAGCTCCCGTATCGGCATCGAAAGCTTCGACCAGGGCCACGCCAGTCGCCCCGTCAGCTCCACTTAAAATAGCCCCGTAAGTACCAGCTGGAAAATCAGCTAAAATGGCGGCGTCTTTACTTCCGGGCGCAAACGATTCAACGCCCACAGCGGCAGAGGTCGATTCGATTTCAGCGGTATTAGCGTCCTCACTCCAGTTATCGTTGGATAATGGCTCAAATCCACCGCTTCCTACGACGAGCATGGTAGGGTCAGCCAACGCTCCGCTTACAGGTGGATTCGCATTAGCCAATGCCGGCCCCGACGCGCGAAGCAGGATTCGCTTTGAACCGCTGCCAGCAATGGTGAGACCAACAATCATAACGTCGTCACCGGTCCCAACAAATCCTCGATTGGCGATGTTCACCAAACTCGAGCTGCCAATAGCGTTGAGGGAAAGCGTCGCTGGATCGGACAGAACCGTTCCCGACTCGTTAGAGATCGAGGCAACATAGGTGCCAATTGCCGCAGCATCGACATTTTCCATTATCAGCGACTCACTGTTTTCGCCAGGGATAGGAATGTTATTCTTAAACCATTGAAGGGTCGACGGAGTATCATTTCCCTGAACAGAAAAGATAGCTACAGCTCCTGGTCGTACACTGAGGGAAGAGGGATGGGACAAGATCTCTGGCACTGGAGGCAACGCTTGAATAACGGTGATGGTAATGGGATTCTTGATGCCATCTGTATCTCCTTGAAGATTCTCCTCCTTGTAGGCTTGGGCCGTAAACGAATAAGCGCCTGGCGATGTGGGAGAGCCGCTGAGTATGACAACCCTTCCGTTCAAACTATTCTGTGAAAGCGTGTTGCCGGAATTGCTCGTTACATTTAGCCCAGGTGGAACGTTTCCCTCTATAAGCCAGGAAGCGGGGTTGGCAGGTGAACCGACCACCGTAAAGGACATCGAAAAATTCTCCTCGGCTCTCGTCTCGAAGGGGCCTGAGGGTTGCGTCGAGAAACGGGTCGCTCCCGAAACAGCCTGGACCGCTCCTAACGAAGCTACGGCGATCGAAACGTTCTGAACAAGCCGAACAAGAGGTTGGCTAAGCGACTTATTGAAATGAGAAATATACCGGAAAAAAGGCGAGCGGTGTAGTAAAACAAGAAGCAGCATGATCGCCGTCTGATGACGGACTAATGCCAGCTTTATTTTCCAGTACCTCATTCAGACTCTCACTTAGGCTAACGACCATTTCCCTAATCGGTTTCAAAGACTTCGACCAAAGCAATACCGACTTGGCCGTCAACTCCAGAGGTCACCGCTCCGTAATTACCTGGAGAAAGGGTGGCTTGTATTGACGCATCCTTAGAGCCCGCGGGCAGCGGAGATGCTCCAACGCTCGTGAAAATACTGAGGATACTATCACCGCTCCCCGCCTCGTCCCAGTTATCGTTGGTCGCGACAACGGCAAAAGAAGGCAGAAGCCTAAATAATGTTAGGGTTGGATCCTGAAGCGCTTCGCTCTCCGGAACGCCTTGGCTAATCAAGTCGGGACCGAGAGCGCGAATGACAACCGTCTTGGCAACATCGCCTTGAATAACGAAACTTGGGATGATCACATCGTCGTCAGTTCCGACAAAGGAACGGTTAGACAGATTGATAAATTTCAAGGGCAAACCCGTTTCAGCGTCGACCACTTCAAGCAGCCCAACCCCTGTCGTCTCGCCAACTCCACTTAACAAAGCTCCATAGGCGCCAGGAGGCATTTCAGCAAGGATCGCGGAATCGAGACTGCCATCTTGAAAGGCTTCCAGTCCAAATCCATTGGCAGCTGCGATAATCTCTTGGACGTTAGGAGCATCGCCCCAGTTGTCGTTTGAAACTGAATCGAAGTTTTGTCCAGAGAGTGGAACGAGTGTCAGGAAAGGATCTTCCATAGCGCCAGCAACCGGCGTGCTACCCAAAAGCAAAGCAGGGCCAGACGCTCTAACGAGAATATCTTTCGCGCCCTCTCCCTCGAGTACAAAGCTTACAATCATGATGCTATCGCCCGTTCCGACGAGTCCACGATTGGCAAGATTAACGAGGGTGGAGCTGCCCGCAGCATCCAGCGTTAATGTCGCCGTAGAAGATTCCACGGATCCTGACTCGTTGGTGAGAGTGACGGAATAGGAGCCAGCATTAGCAGCACTCACGTTTTCTAGAATGAGCGTTAGTCCAGTTTCGCCAGGAAGCTCCGCTCCATCCTTAAACCATTGGGCTGTAGCTTCTGAATCAGTCTCCGCAAAGAATATGGCAGACGAACCGGGATTTATGGTCACGGATTCCGGCTGAGTTAAAATCTCAGGGATAGGCGGTGGTGGCGGCGGATCGGCGTTTGCGATATTAATGGTGAGCGGAAATGGACTCGTCGTATCGCCGGTATTGTTGAGGCGGTCCCAAGGCCGGAGATTAAGCATGAAAGTACCTGGAGTTGTAGGAATTCCCGAAATTTGTCCAACGCCACTATTCAAGACCTGACCGTTTAGTCCCGGAACAGACATCCCCGGCGGAATGGTTCCTGTAACGGTCCAAGACCGCGCAATTTCAGGAGTTCCCGTGACCGAAAACGCGATATCCAGCTGCTCGCCAACTTTTCCAGAAACCGGACTTGCAGGATTGGCTACAAACGTAGTCGCTCCAGAATAAGCATGAAAAACTCCAAGCGAGGAAGCAACCACTGTCGTCGAGCGAATGGCATTTGCCAAAGGGGCGCTCAAAGCCTTATCAAACTTAAGCAAGTGTTTCACCATAGGCATGCGCTGCAAGAGCATCAGCAACATGAATATCGCCATTTGGTACCGGGCGATTTTAATTTTGATTAGCATCGTATCCATTTTTCGGGTTTGTCTCGAAGATTGATTTGATAAGAAGAAAACTCAATTGCAGCCGCAGCCGCCACCGCCAACACCTTCGCCTCCGGTAGTAGCTTCACGCGAAAATTGTATGTGAGAGGTCATTACGCTAGCCAGTTCGTCGCGGTCGGATCGCATCGTGTAATCGGCAAGGTTTCCTTTTTGCCAAGGCTCGACGGTTGCGCATCCGGTGAAAAGGACGAGGAGTGAGAGCGCAAATAGAGTGATAAATTTTTTCATGATGGTTCCTCCCCTAGAAGTTGTTCCACTTCTGCCATTAGCCGCTCCGCCGATTCCTTTCCATGCCAGCCAAGGTGGACAAACCGAATCTTGCCGCTTTTATCCACAAGAAACGAGGTAGGCATTACTTCGATACCAGCTGCCGCCACGAGTCTCTGCTCCGAATCGTGGACTATAGAGAAGCTGGGCTTGAGACGGTTAACAAAGGATTCCATACTCTTCGCCTTGCTATCAACGCTAACCGCGACAATCTTAAAGCCCTTATCCTTGTATTTCTGATACGCCTCTTCCATAGAAGGGAACGAAGCTTTACAAGGAGCGCACCAAGAAGCCCAGAAGTCTACGAGAACGACATTCCCCTTCGTTCCCGGCAATTCCCCCGAGAGGTTAAAAGAGGTCAGATCAGGGAGCTCGGTATCAACGTCCCAACCATCATTCGCCTGAACGGCTACACAAAATATGGGAGCGCTAAGGGCAGCCCAGAATAGTTTTCGAATTGAAAAGCGATTTGTTCTAATTTTGTACGACATGTTGATAAAAATTTGATGTCTGTTGTATTCCATTATTAAATACGAAGCACCCTTCGGCTCCAAAAGTCCCTTCAATCAATTTGAGGCCGTCTTCCTCCCCCATTACGAAAGCGGCTGTGGAAAGTACGCCCGCCTCGAGACAGGAATTCGCCAAAATACTAACAGCAAGAATAGCATTGGCTACAGGGCGGCCACTTCGAGGATCAATGATGTGACCAAAACGTTGTCCATCCTTTTCGAAAAACCGGCAGTAATCCCCTGAAGTAGCAATACCAAGATTTCGGGCGGCAATACTTGCCCAAGGCGTATCCGGTTTTTCAGGATTCTCCAGAGCAATGTGCCAGGCTGAGGCGCTTGGAGGATTCTCGACTGCATGGATGTCCCTTCCGAAATCAACGAGGCAGCATGGCAATCCATAACCGACGGCCATAGCTGCGACCTTGTCTACGGCATACTCTTTGCCAAATCCACCGAGATCAAGAGACATGCCTTCTTGAGGAAGGTAGATGGATCCAGGTCGCCTCTCCACTTTCTTCCAACCAACCAGCTCCAATGCTTTATCCACTTCCTGATCGGTAGGAACGCTTGCGGGTGTTTTATGATAGTCCCAAAGGCGAATTAGAGGCAGCATAGTCGGATCCAACACCCCCTGCGTCATGAAGTGCAAGTCATCACAGATGGAGAAAATCGATTCGACCTCGGAATCAATTTCCACCCAGTTCTTGCCAGCCTGACGATTGATTTCGCTAATCAGGCTGCTGTCACGAAATCGTGAATACTTAGTTTCGAAATTAGCAACCCATTGGACGGCTTCCTGAGCAAAAGAAGCTGCGCGGTCCCGATCGCTGGCAGAAAATTTTATGACGCAATCCGTCCCCATCGCTCGGAAAGCAACCGTGTAAAGGCTTTGCTTCGCATCGAAAGTAAGCGACGCGTCAATCTTCATTGGATCCTGTTGGGCGGCTAGTACCAAAATACGCCTCCTATGGTCAGGACGTCAGCATCAGGAAACGCCGACTGCGGAGTCAGCCCATCGCGGCCTTCCATTTCGTAGCGCTCGAAAGCCGCGTCGAAACTGAATTGATCGGACAACTTAAAAACGATTTTCAAACCGTATGAATCCGTATTCATTTTTGCCAAACGATAATCAGACGAATAAAAAGGAGCCAGACCATTTGGCTCTTCGGGAGCAGCAAAGGAAGTCCCGTCTAAATCGAGCGTGTAGAAAGCGGCGGCAGATTGCTTATAGTAACGATAACTCGGAGTGACAATCCAACGCTCTCCAAATTTTTGATACCATTGAAAATCAAGAGTATGACTGTCTACGCCCCAAGAATCAGTGAAATAGCGATAACTGAAATCCAGACTCCCATTGAGCTGAGGGAAGAATCGCTTCGTGTTTGTGTACCAAATACGACGAAGCCGTTCGTTGGGTCGATTTTCAGCGAAGGTTAAAGGCAAAAATAAGCCGGGAACAATCTCTGTTTCCTGCCTGATGATTTTGTACGGGTCGCTGAGATAACCTTGAAAGACACTATACGTGAAATTAAGAGCAACTATGGTGTTGGGATCGACGACCTGGCTGATGCCCAGAAAATAGTCCCAGCTATCCTTCTGGCGCGATCGGTCAAAGAAGTCCGGGCTGACAAGGTCGTTTATGAAAGAAACACCGTAGCTGATACCGGTGTTTCGCTTATTCAATTCAGACGTAGTGGAAAAGGAATAGCCTCGAGAAAGAAAATCGCTCTCTTTGCTATGGGCATACTGGAAGTTGGTCTTATGGATGTCCTTCGTCCAAACAAGATCGACTACTCCTGAATTGCGGACATCGGTGAGGTTGCTGAGCGGCACATTGACACCATCCTCGGCTGGCACTCCGGTAGGCGTAGCTCCAGAAATCGCGTCGTGGACGCCATGAGCTTTGAGCAAGAAACTGGGATTTATCTCCTTCTCGACACCCACATAACGGGAAATCACCCGAATGCGTCCGTCATCTTCGCTGTAGTCCTGCCACTTGGCGGAAATATGGTCCTCAGCGAACGCGTCTCTTAAAAGCCAAATATATATAAACAGGGCGAGGAGCTGGACCTTGGCAACACGAGGAAATCGGCTCAGAGGAAGGGTTGGAAGGGAGCTCATAAGTAATATCTGAAACAGGCAAAGTTCGTCTAAGAATGTTCAGCTACTACGGTTTAGAACGAGACTCCAGTTTCACTTATTGCATGGTTATGCCTCATTTTTGACCGATTAGTTTGAAATAGTGTTGAAACTTCAATTTTCCAGTAATTTCGATGACAGCAAACAGAACAAGGTTACAGCAAATTCCAGATCAATACGGCAAAGCTTGGCGCCGTTAGCATAAGTCGCCCATTCTTAAATAGATCACATCACCCTTACCTTGAGTACTTGCCCGATCAATACACGGATATTCTGCTCACAAATCATCTTAGAATAATGGATACTCAGTTTGTATTCGTCTATGGAACGCTTATGAGCAGCTATCCGGAACATGCCCTTTATTGTCCGAAGCCTGTTTCGGTCGCAAAAGCTTTCATGCAAGGCGAACTTTTCGAGGTTCAAGGGAAATATCCCATATTGAAGATTCCTGAGGAAGACATTGTACTTCATGCGACAGGAAATCCAGTCGAAGACTGGCTTAAAGCAAATAAAAGAGGGCGACATTCCTCTATTGGAGACAGAGATTCAGCAAATTGGATAGAGGGGGAGCTTCTCGAGCTACCACTTCAAGAGAACTCGCTCGCCAAAATGGATGAATGGGAAGGCTTTGAGCTAAAAGGTAATAGCGTCTACAGACGCGTCGTGGCGGAGGCGATAACCGAAGAAGAAACAAAGATGCGGAGCTGGGTTTACGTAACCCTGGGAGAAACATCGGCCTTTCAACGACTCAAAACTCCCCGTTGGAGCCGACAACGCTCGCAAGCCTAGAATGGCGAATCTTCTATATCGTCAAGATTCCCAGCCGGGGCAGAAGCTTCATTAGAAACGTCGCTCAAAGAGCTATCCACTTCTCCGCCAGAAGACTCGATCCTCCAAGCCTGCAAGTTGACGTAGTAGCGTCCCTTGTACTCGTTACCTCGGATGTTAAAGCTTACTTTGATACGGTCTCCAACACGAACCTTGTCTAGCAAATCAATCTTTTCTTTTGTGCATTCGAATTTAACATCCTGCGGAAATTTTTCGTCGGACGTCACGACAAATTCTCGCTTACTAAATCCGCTGGAAAACGTTTGCGTCTCTTCGATCAGCTTAACCGTACCCTCTAAATCATACATGACCTAAACTATGAGACAATGGAAACGACTGTTAAGCAAAAAGTCGGTAAAGCCGTAAAATGGTCTGAGCTTAAGAAAGTTCCTGAACCTATTCAGGAAAAGGCTGTTTGAGTAGCTGATGGGCAAATCTTTCTACCTGAGCAAAAATCACTAAATCGGGGTCCTCTCGTTCAATAATCTGCTTTTCGAGTTCATCACTAAAGACGAAGGTGGTTTCGCTAAAATTCGCAGCTAGATAAGAGCCCATCGAAAGCATAAAGGAGTCATGAAAAATCACCGCGCGGGGAAGAGAAGGATCGCCCCAAGATGCTTTGACGGTTTCACCCATTTCAAGAGCGCCGGTTTCTTGAAAATTAGGCAGAGCAGCTCCATCTACAGCAACTTCAATGAAGTGGTCTGGATAGCTGCTTCCAATTCCAAGCAGATCGACAAGGTCTCCCCCCGTTCTGGTGCCTTCAGTAAAGACATAGTCCGGCAAATTGTAAGCCTCCAGGTCTGGAAAATCCTTGGCTATCATCCCCAGTGTATCCAAATATGCATGATAGGAACCTAGCCATGTCCAATGGGTGTCCCATTTAAAATAGAGCAAATCATTGTGTAGCGCTAGGGTCGACAAAGTTTCCAAAGGGTTGATTACATTCACACCTCCACGTTCAAGAGAAAGGGAAAGTTTTTCCGTTCGCGTTCCACTAGGATTTTTCGACAAATAGGTAGGTTTGTATTGAGAATACACGGATACTTTATCAGGCAGCAATAGATAGTAAAATCGGATATCCTTCTTCGCTAGCCAGTCTTGCCATGCTAGAAGCGCAGATGTCATCCTATTTAATTCATCATCGTTGAAATCCAGACCTCCACTGTAAATTTGCAGAGTATCTTCATCGCCACCAGAAGCGTAGAAATGCCAGCCGTCCTTACCCTGGGCTACGAGTGTACGACTGAAACTCATAAGATCGAGATGGAAAAGCAAACGATTATACAGACGCGTCATCGCGATTCGCATGCCAAACCTGTCCTGAAAAGCCTCTTCAAACTTGGCAGTAAACTCTGGATACGTATTGGAGAAGAGCTCGTTCCATCGAGGCCAAGGATGCGGGTTTCTCTTTTCTGATTCTATCGTGGATTGCGAGGATAATGGCATCGCTATCAATGGCAGGAAGAGAATCGCCAAAAAACAAACGACAAAGAACGCGCTCCAGAGTTTGTTGCTTCGACTCATCGTCATCAGAATCGGAAATAAAGGAAAGGGCTATACGAATTACTCGCGACGGATAGGACTGTCAGGGCGAAGAGAGCCACGAAAGATGCGGCTCTGGCCCCTTCAAGAAATGTCGACGGTAAAACTACCTTTGACCTGAACCAGGCAACAAGACTCTTGGGAACATTCGAGCAGAACAAAGTCCCAGCCAGCAATGCGAGAAGAGCGTCGTTCCCGAAATGCATGGCTATCGAAGACGAAGGGTCGCCAGCTTGAAATGTAAACATGACGGTCAAGTAATGCGAAGCATCGGTGATCGATTCGCAGCGAAAGAGTACCCAGCTAATCAATACTACGAAAACAAGATAAGCATGCTGGAAAACCTTGGGCCATGAACTGAGGGCTTTGCCAAATGCCGTTCTCTCAAGGGCTAGAAAGCCGCCGTGAAACAAGCCCCAGACTAGAAAAGTCCAACTCGCTCCATGCCAAAGCCCGCACAGGGAAAAAACTACAAACAAATTTAACCCAACACGCCAAGAAGGTCCTCGACTACCGCCAAGAGGAATGTAGAGATAATCGCGAAACCAACGAGAAAGCGTCATATGCCATCGTCTCCAAAAATCCCTTACACTTCTAGCGATATACGGCTGATTGAAATTTTCCGGATAACGAAATCCAAACATTCTTCCCATGCCGATTGCCATATCCGAGTAGCCTGAAAAATCGTAGTAAATCTGGATCGCAAAACAAATCACCCCGAGCCAAGCGGCTGGTGTCGAAAGAGATCCGGGTGAAAGCGAAAAAAAAATGTCCGCCACGCGCGCCACGGTATCGGCTATGAGAATTTTCTTGGCCAGTCCCAAGGTAAAACGCATGGCTCCCTCGCTAAACGCATCCAAACTCCAATGACGTTTATCGATTTGTTCTCGAATTTCAGAATAGCGTACGATAGGGCCAGCAATCAGTTGCGGAAACATCGAGATATAGAGCCCCAGTTTCAATGGATTGCGTTGAGCCGGGCATATGCCGCGCGACACATCTATAACGTATGACAAAGCTTGAAACGTGAAGAAGGAAATACCGATTGGCATTGCTGGCCAGTTCGCCAACCAGTAAGGAGTGTTCTCGATGCGAGTACCGGATCTGCCTAAAACGAGTAGCGCGTTTTCCGCCAGGAAAGGCATGTATTTGAATAAGCAAAGCAGCCCTAAGTTGATACTAACAACGGCGCAAAGAGTCGTTTTTGAAGAAATGCCGTCTCTTGGCGAAAGTCGAAGAGCGAAGACGTAGTTGGCGAATATCGAAGTAAGCAGAAGGAGAACGAAAACCGGTTCGCCCCACGCATAGAAAAACAGACTCGCGATTAACAGAAATACGTTGCGACCCGACTTGCCAGCTAACAGATATCCAAGTAAAACTAGCGGTAAAAACCCGAAGAGGAAAATCGGCGAACTGAAAACCATCGAGCGATCAAAGCCTCAGCGATTAAACAGATCAAGGCCGCGTTTTTTGATAAATATCCCGGGAAATCTTCAGGATATGAGTAATCCTCCGTCTTGACTCGATAAAGCTAGCTAGGCGAAAAGGTAGCGAGTTAACGATAGGATAAGGCCGCAACAAAGATAGAATGAGAATCCTGGTAATCAAAATGAGCGCAATTGGCGATGTGATATTAGCCACGTCGCTTATTCCCGCTTTGAAAAATAAGTATCCAGATTCCCATTTAGCGTGGTTCGCCGAACCGAGAGTAGTCGAGTTGTTGGAGGGCAATCCCTTGCTGGACGAAATAATCGTTTGGAATCGGAAAGAATGGACTCGATTGTTTAAGAGTTTGCGGTGGATACACCTCTCACGAGAAATGTTGGGCCTGCGTAAGAAGCTCAAAAATGCTCGATTCGATCTCGTTCTAGACGCTCAATGCCTTTTGAAAAGCTCGTTTTGGGCTTGGGTCAGTGGAGCTCCCAGGCGAGTAGGCTTTAAGTCCAAGGAGCGTAGCCAGATTTTTATGACGGAATCGTTTACGCGTTATTACGAATACGAAATGATTAGCGCGGAAAGTCGTCAGCTCGCGAATCATATAGGAATATCAAGCGATTCCATGCCTATGAGTATTCATCTTTCTAATCGCGTTCGAAATGAAGCTCGAGAGAAAGTCGCGAAGAATAAGATCATAGGAAAATACGCTGCCATATGTCCCTTCACCACACGACCGCAGAAACACTGGTTCGAGAACTACTGGCAAGAACTCGTCCCTGAGCTTATTGCGAAACACCGACTCTCGCTTTTAGTCATGGGTGGGCCCGACAATAGGGAAGCAGCAAGTCGATTCGAGTCGTTTGCCGACAAGGTGGTTTCGCTGGCTGGCCAGACTTCATTGATTGAGGGGGCTGCGATTATTGAGGGAGCAGAGTTTGTGATCGGGGTCGACACCGGCATGACTCATCTGGGCTCAGCCATGAAAACGCCAACAGTAGGTATTTGGGGCTCGACAAGGCCCTACCTAAAAGGCGAAACAGCTCAAACCGTAATTCTCTACGACCATCTAGAATGCTCCCCCTGCCACCGAAGACCAACGTGTAATGGAGCCTTTACCTGCATGCAAGAAATAACCCCAAAGCGAATACTACACGCAGTAGACCAAGCGCTTGGAACTGAGAACCAGTAATAAATAGTCGTCGCAAAAGTTTCACCACAGAAGCCATATTTTATTTTCAAGATGATAGGTAATTTTCCATCGAATCCCAAACTACTTTCACTTGAGAAAGCGTCCCGAAATCGAGAAAAACTAAAAAGCGAGGGTCGATCACTCGCTCTAACTAACGGCTGTTTTGACCTAATACATCCAGGTCATATGTATTTTTTATCGGAGGCTGCTAAACAAGCTGACGAACTTTGGGTCGCCTTAAATGGAGATCAAAGCGTGAAAGCCCTAAAGGGCCCGAAGAGACCAATCCAAAATGAACTTGAAAGAGCCTATGCTCTAGCATCTCTAGAAAGTGTTAAGTGTATTTTTATCTTCAATACAGAAAGATTGACAGAAGAGATCGAAACCTTGAGACCAGATGTTTACGTAAAGGCAGGGGACTATGATCCGGAAAAACAAAACCAAGAGGAACGCCAAGCCTTGATAAATGTAGGTACTGATATCAGATTCCTTCCATTCTTGAAAGGATTCAGCACAACAGATGCTATCGCTAAGATAAGGTCACTCTAAACAGCAGTATCGAACGGTAGCGATTGATAAGCTACTGAATCCCAAGAGCGAGCTTCAACTCATTTACGCTCATTTCAGGCATGCCGGACTTTCCAGAATCCAGATATTCCGTCACTAAATTTTCATCGACTCGAGTCCAACTCTCTAAAGCGGCATAAAGGGTAAGTTCGCGGTCGGGATTCGAGGAGTCGTATGCCAAATCAACGTATTGAATAGTCGATTCGAAACTGTCATGGCCGATTTCATACAACGCATCGTAAGTCGCTTCGCGTTTGATGGTAGCGGATTGAATCGCATGTAGCCAGTCGACGGAGTTTACCGGATTACGGCGGGCTAGGAGTCTTGTTGCTTCAGCAGCTACGGAATCGCGTTTAAGTACACTTAATAGATTGCTATGGAAGTGTCGCAACTCGTCTTGGGCTTCATTTAAAAGAAGATTCTTCGCAATTGTTCGAGTTCCCTTAATAGACACTTGCTCTTCATTTTCGAGTGTCCATGCCTTAGCTCCAAATGAATCTCGTTGAGCCCATTCATCTACGATTGCATCCATAATCGCCGTGTCCAAAAAATCATTACTTGAAAAATCTATCCTGGCCAGAGCTTGGCTCGGATTGTCGGTCACGGCTCTAAAAGCTATCAGGTCGGCAAGGCTTTGCCTTAAATCAGGATCGATTAGAGAAGAGACCAAGCTCGCGGCTAATTGGTAGTCCTTGTTTTCTTTCAAGACCACATCAACTGCCTCGCGATGAAGACGATTTTGCAAGTCCCGATCTATGAAATTTCCAGACGAGTCCACCCAAGCCGTTGAAATCCAATCCCAAGCTGTCATCGCATCGGTAATAGCCCAGCCACTGGCAACGGCCCAGGCCAGTTTCTCCTTTTCCGCGGATGAAAGGGTAAAAAGAATCCCTAATCCAAGATCCGAATTCGTTTGAGCGATACGTTTCAAAACAATTCCGGCAACTTGCAAGGCTCGCCTGTCTTCCAAATCATAAGAAAGAGCTTCAATGAATAGATCTTCCAGCTCGTCGAGACTCGCGTCTTCAAGACCTTGCCTCAACTCCCATATGCGCCGCTCTAAATCAGCTTCGGAAATAAAGGCGTCAACAATGGAACCGCTATTAAAAGCAGATGTCGAGCGAGTAGTATCCAATTTTTCAGTACTAACTGATGCTTCCGGAACAACTTGAATCTTCTCAACGGGAATAACCAGTTTCTTGCGAGCGAGCAAAAGGTTCGGATCAGTTCTCTCGATAAGCCAGTCAAGGCCCAATGCCATTCCCAATCCGAGCGCTATCGCGCAAACGAGCCCAAAGAAAACTTTGAAAACGGAAAGCATTTATCAACCGATCAAACTAATTCGGATCGATGGACTTTAGGTACTTGAAAATATCGCTATCCGTTGTAAGCACTACAGTTGTTTCTCGAGCCATCATTTGCTCATAGGATTCAAGTGTCTTTGTAAATTCATAGAACTCTACGGATTCCTGACTTTGGTTGAAGGCCTGAGCGTAGATTTGGGTCGCTTTAGCATCAGCAGTTCCGCGAATTTCCTGAACGCGCTTGTAAGCTTCGGATTCGATCTCCTGCAAATCCCTCTCTTTTTTACCGATTATCTTAGCCGCTTCACCCGCGCCCTCGGAACGAAAACGCTCGGCGATTTGCCTTCGCTCACTAATCATTCTCTCGAAAATACCTCGGCGAACCGTTTCGTTATAGTTAACGCGCTTGAAACGAATATCCAAAAGTTCGATACCCAGTTCAAGTAGCTTTGGGGCTGCTGCAGTAAAGATCTCTTCTTCAATCGTACCTTTACCTTTTTCTATCGGAGTCAAGACACCAATATTCTCGGATTCTCCTGAAATGGATACATCACTATCCGGAACACGGCCTTTAGTTGTTCGGATGACTTCGATAAGATCGTGCTTGGCTATGGCGTTGCGCGTTTCGCTGCCCAAAATTTGATCGAGTCGAGAAAGCGCACGGCGCTCATCACGGATGCGGAGGAAATACTGATTTACATCACTGATTCGCCAACGCGCAAATGTGTCCACGACAATGTAGGTTTTATCTTTGGTCGTGATGGGCTCTGGAGCTCCATCCCATGAGAGAACTCTTCTTTCGAATTCGTTAACGTCCTGGATAAAGGGAGTTCTAAAATGCAATCCAGCTTCGGTGATCGCGTCGCCAACCGGTTTACCAAATTGAGTGATAATCACCTGTTTGGTCTCCGGAACCACAAAAGCCGAGGAAAACAAAACAACGATTCCCGCGATTACTAAAACGATTGATAGAAACCCGCCAAATCTCGCCATAACTACTTCCCTTCTTGCATTGAATTAAGCTGCAGCATCGGAAGGATGCTTTTGGCCTCATCATCAATAACGATTTTTCGATCAAGATTCTCGACCACGGCTTGCATGGTCTCCAGATAAAGCCGCCGTTTAGTGACCTCAGGAGCTTTCAGATACTCTTCGAAAACGGCATTGAAACGGGCCACATCCCCTTCGGCCTCGTTAACGCGTTTGAGAGCATAGCCCTCAGCAGATTGAACCTTTTGCTCGGCCTCGCCCTTGGCTCTGGGAATGACTTTGTTGTACTCGCCGTTAGCCTGATTGATGAGCTTTTCTCTTTCTTGCTGAGCCTGATTGACTTCGTTGAAAGACGGCTGGACGGGAGGAGGAGGATTGACGCCTCGAAGCTGGACCTGGTCGATGTCTAGGCCGAGCTCATATTTATCGACGAACTCCTGCATCTGGACCTTGGCATCGCTCTCAATGCTTTGACGGCCTATGGTGATAACTTCATCAACAGTACGGTCGCCAACCAATGTCCGCATGACCGACTCCGAAACATCGCGCAAGGTTTCCTGCGGCTCTCGGACATTGAAGAGATAAAGCTTGGGATCGCGAATACGAAACTGAACGGCCCACTCCACACTAGCCGCATTCTTGTCCCCAGTTACCATGCTCCGTTCCTGCTCCTGCTCGGCTCGCGAACTCGAGTACTGACTGAGATTCGTCGCGCCTGGTGTTCCGGAGCCAAACTCCTGAGTCAACTGTCGTCGCACCTGAACAATCGTAACGCGATCGATTCCGAATGGAAGTTTGAAACGCAAGCCAGGGTCAACGGTTTTGATATACTTTCCAAAACGCAAAACAACCCCCTGAGAGTCAGCTTGCACGGTACGGAAGCTGGTAAAGGCGGCCGCAATGACCCCCAAGACAAGAATTCCCCACAGGATAGATTTTAAGGTGGATTTCAGTTCGCCGAAATTTTCGGGCAGGTTGAATTCTACTTTTTCGGCCATAATCGGCGCAGTCTTCGCAAGTTGAGGGGCGATGTAAACGCAAATTCAACTTGGGATGACAATCCCCGCGCCCAACTGGTATGAAAACGATTCAAGCGTGTCCCCATTCAAACACTACATAGGAGCCGGTGGCTAAGCTCTACGGTTCCACGTTATAGTGGATAACCAAATCCTGATTGGCGGCATCTTCAGGCGGAGTCGGTTCAGTTGGCATCCTAAGTTGTTGATTGGCAGAGATGGCTTTTTCAAGAAGCTTAACTCTCCGATGAGCCTTCTTTAAGGCATTAATGGTGTAGTAGTTTCTCGTTGTGAGAGCATGAAGCGAAGAACGAAGAGCCAGTAGCTCTTCGGCTATTTGCGCAGGTTTCGAATTGCGTACGCGTTGCTCGCAAATATCGAACCCCTCAAACTCGCCGCGCAAAAGCATCGTCGGCTCTAAATTTCCTCCTCTTACCCTAGCCATCACTTGAACTAATGACAATTTCCAAGGACCCAGAATTGGAGGGTTTGTTTCCAAAAAGAACCTAAGGCCTACGAGGAGATTTTATCCCGGAATACGCAAAGCGGCAAAAGGCGGTAATCCCGAAATTATACGGAAGCACACCGGTCGATCAGGAAACAAGAGTCTCTAGAACTGGAAGAGCCGGCGATCTGCATCGCCGACTCAGGAATCCAACTCTTGTATGTGAGCTAAAGTTTCCGATGGAAGTATAGCCTGCTGTTACCCTAGCCATCTCCGAAGAGATGTATTTCCAATCGGAATCCTAAACCCACCCAAATAGTACTCTAAAATAGACTAAAGTCTATTGGCACGATCTCGACAGGCAACTAGGAGATACTACTTACAAATTCGAGTCTTCTTTTGAGCATTGGAGGCTATGGGATGCCGGCTAATTGGAGGTATTAAGAAAACTGCTAACTATTTGGCTATCAACGATTCTCAATATCCTAAAAGATCACACCTTGTATTTGTAGTGAAAGGTTTGTTACCAGATTTATTGCTATTCCGAGTAAACAAAATCTAACTACGAAATACGGTAATCCGGCCAAACAGGTTTTTGTCGACCGGTATATGGAAACGGAGACCCCCAAAGGGGTCAAAGCAGCCGCTTTTAAAGAAGAGAATATCTAGAAAAGTTCTTTACCGAATGAAGAAGCAGTCCCGCAGCAAGGCCAACCAAAATGGGCTTGACCAAAATGCAAACGAGTCGATCTTAGGACCTCTTCCAATTTAGCGGGTATAGTTTAGTGGTAGAACTCCAGCCTTCCAAGCTGGCCGCGTCGGTTCGATTCCGTCTACCCGCACCAGCTTTTCGGGAGGATTGGGGGGTTACTGAACGCGGCAGAAACTAAGACTCCGGCTATAGAATCGCTCTTGGCATTGGCGGGGTGTATGGGGTTATTTTTTGGCTTTGTCTAAGTAAAATAGCCTAAAAGTAAATAAGCGCTTTAGAGCATCAAAGTTTCCGGGATTTTGGCCGTTTATAGTAATGCTCTATTATGCCACTACTAACGACACAGTCATCGTCCAAAGGATCTGGGACAGGATTAAGACACAAGAAAAATTCAAAATCCGTCAGCTTTTGGGAATCGCAACGCCTTGCCAAAGAAAAGGCGTATGAGAAGAAGGCCAAGAAATACAAGCTGAAGCTCGACGCTTTGACTGTGTTCACGCAGCAATTGGCATCGATGCTGGAAGCCGGTCTACCACTCGTTTCGGCCTTAAGCGCTTTGCAGGATCAAACGGAAGATCCTGTATTTAGAATTATCATACGAGAAGTAAAAGCAGACGTTTCACAAGGCACGACATTTTCAGCTTCATGCGCTAAATTTCCAAAAGCTTTCAACAACCTTTTTGTATCCATGGTGGAAGCTGGCGAAGCTAGTGGCGGCCTGGCAGAAATCCTGGCAAAAGTTGCGGACTACTTTGAGTCCACGACAAAATTGGTGAAAAAGGTTAAATCAGCCATGACCTACCCCATAGCGGTTATCGCATTGGCGATAATCCTAGTGAATGTACTGCTGATCTTCGTTATTCCGGTTTTTGGAGAAATGTTTACAGGATTTGGAGCTGAACTTCCTAAACCAACTCAAATGCTAATCAATTTTAGTGATTGGATGCAGTCCAATATTCTGTACGTCATCGCGGCAGGATTCGTGCTTTTCCAAATATGGTCCCGTTTCACCAAAACACCCAAAGGTAGACGAATTAAGGACAACATGCTAGTAAGAATGCCTGTATTCGGAAATCTAATTAAGAAGATTACGCTATCAAGATTCTGCCGCACCTATGCAACTCTGCTAAGAAGTGGTGTACCGATTATGCAATGTCTTGAGATCGTGGCCGCTAGTAGCGGCAAGGTGCAAATTGAGGATGCCTGTAAAGCGATTTCGAAAAACATTTCGGAGGGCGGTCAAGTTTCGGCAACCGTTCAGGAATGGGATTTCTTCCCGCCAATGATGAAACACATGACCAAAGCCGGTGAACAGACGGGTAATGTTGATGGGATGATGAATAAAATCGCCGACTTCTATGATACTGAGACTGATGCCATAATCGCTTCTCTAACTTCCCTCATTGAGCCGATGTTGATCGTTTTTCTAGGAGTCGTCGTTGGTGGTATTGTTATGGCGATGTTCCTGCCAATCTTCTCACTAGCGACCGTAGTCGGCGGATAATAGATGTTTTCAAAACCAGAGTATGCGGCTTGGAAAACTAAAAAAATTGTAGCGATTTCAAGGACAAGGCCATCCCACAAGTAAGCAATGAACTCTATTCTGATAGTTGACGATCTGGAATCTATTCACGAAATGCTGGACGCGGTGGTCCAACCGATTGGATTGAGCACAGCTTTCGCGAAAGATGGTCAAAACGCTTTAGAACTCTTCAAAGAGAAACGCTTCCCCTTAGTATTAACGGACATTAACATGTCTCCGATGGATGGAATGGAGCTTCTAAAAGAACTCAAGGCCATCGATCCAAACGTTCTCGTAATAATGATGTCCGGCTACGCGAATACCGATAACGCCATGCAGTCGCTGCGGTTAGGCGCGTTCGATTACATAACAAAGCCGTTCAAGGTCGATCAGCTCATGTCCGCCATCAACCGAGCTCAGGAAGTTTTCAAAACCAGAGCAAAAGATGGCGATGTGAATGACGGAGACCCTTCACTTAACTTCATCGGAGACTCGCCCAGTATCCAGAAGCTCAGGAAAAGCGTCGAGAAACTCTCTTCGACGACAAACACCGTTTTAATTGAAGGCGAAATCGGGACCCAAAAATCCTTGGTTGCCTCTCTCCTTCGCAAGGCAGAGGAAAACGAGGAAGATTCGGCAGAAGAACGACCTTTTATTGCCCTAAGCTGCAAAAAGCTCAGCGAAGAAGAGTTGAAGGATTCCCTAGTTGGCCCTGAGCAAAAGGGAGGAAGTCTTTTTCAAGAAGCAAGAGGTGGTATCCTTTTCATTAGAGACATCGAGTTTCTTGCCGCAGATATCCAAAACGAGCTAGGGACAATCATCAGCGAACTTAAGGACGAGGTAAGAGTCGTTTGCTCGACCTGCCAGAACCTAGAAGCGATGACCGACAAAGGCGAGTTCGATGAATCCCTTTACTTCCGCATTTCATCTTCGCCTCTCAAAGTTCCCAGCCTCCGCGAAAGAGCTGATGACATTCCAATCATCGCTAGGGCGATCCTGAACAGCCTCGAGATGGAGGAATTTGAAATAAGCGACAGGGCTAAGGCGTTGCTGGCAGCTTACCAATGGCCTGGCAATTACACGGAGCTGAAGCAGTCGATAGAGGAAGCCGCGGCCCAGTGCGAGAACCAAACTATTCGCGCCAAAGATCTTCCAGAAAAGATCCACGACATGACAAGTTGGCCAAGTCTAACTGACTACGTGGAAGGCAAAAGCCGCGAATACATGACCCGTGTTCTCCAAGCCTGCAAAGGGGACTCTTCAAAAGCAGCTGAAATCCTTCAATGCGAAGAAGGGGAACTAGCTTCTATAGAAAACTAGGAGGCGTTCTCCAAAAATGGCTTCGATAATAAGTCGACCGAAGCCAAATACGATTTTCTAAATGCGCTTGCCTTTGGCGGAACCCTCGGTTTGACCCTTCCATCAGCCCTCACAAAAGCAGTGAGAAGGATCATTTCGACATGCCAAAACGCGCTGACTTAGATTCCATTCTGATCATTGGAGCTGGCCCAATCATTATAGGGCAAGCTTGCGAATTTGACTACTCCGGTACCCAAGCCTGCAAGGCTCTAAAAGAGGAGGGCTATAAGGTCATCCTGGTAAATAGTAATCCGGCGACAATCATGACCGATCCGGAATTCGCTGATGTTACCTATATCGAGCCGCTTACCGTCGAGGCTGTTTCAAAGATAATCGAAAAAGAAAAACCCGACGCGCTGTTACCAACTCTAGGAGGTCAGACCGCTCTTAACTTGTCGCTTGAGCTCAATAGCAAAGGAATTCTTGCGGAACACGGTGTTGAGATGATCGGAGCTCAACCGGAAGCTATTAAAAAGGGCGAAGATCGTGAGCTCTTTAAGGTCGCAATGAAGAAGATCGGCCTTGATGTACCAAAATCTGGCACGACAAAGTCTCTCGAGGGAGCGCACGAAATTGCGAAAGAGATTGGAGCCTACCCGCTAATTATAAGACCGAGTTTTACCCTCGGCGGATCGGGTGGCGGCATCGCGTACAATGTTGAAGAATTCGAGCAGATCGTAGCTGGTGGGCTCGAAGCTTCACCCGTTACGGAGGTCTTGATCGAAGAGTGCCTGCTCGGATGGAAAGAGTACGAGATGGAGGTCATGCGAGACCGCAAGGATCAATGCGTCGTAATCTGCTCCATCGAAAACTTTGATCCCATGGGCGTGCATACTGGAGATTCCATTACCATCGCTCCATCAATGACGCTGACAGACAAAGAGTATCAGGCTATGCGTGATGCTTCTTTCGCCGTCATACGAGAAATCGGTGTCGAGACCGGTGGCAGCAATATCCAGTTTTCGCTAAACCCGGAAAACGGGAGGATGGTTGTCATCGAAATGAATCCTCGCGTATCCAGAAGTTCGGCACTCGCTTCAAAGGCCACTGGGTTTCCTATCGCGAAGTTCGCAGCGAAGTTGGCTGTTGGATACAGTCTGGATGAAATCCAAAACGACATTACGAAAAAGACGCCGGCCAGTTTCGAACCGACCATCGACTACGTTGTAACAAAAATTCCACGCTTCACCTTCGAGAAGTTTCAGGGAGCGGACGACTCGCTCACTTCGTCGATGAAATCAGTAGGCGAAGCCATGTCTATAGGCCGTACATTCAAGGAATCCTTTCAAAAAGCGCTCCGTTCAATGGAAATAGGTTCGTTAGGGTTTGGAGGGGGAAAGCTTGGCGGTTCGGAAATTCCGTCCAAAGAGATCATCAACGGCAAACTCGTGCGGCCCAACTCGGAAAGAGTCTATTATGTGCGATATGCATTAAAAGCCGGCTACTCTATCGAGGAGCTGTTCGATTTAACGAAAATCGATCCTTGGTTTCTTCATCAACTCAAACAGCTGAGCGATCTAGAAGATCGTATTCAAAAGGAAACCTTGGATACTATCTCAACAGAGCTTTTAAGAGAAGCTAAAGAGGCCGGTTTTTCAGACAGACAACTAGGCATTCTACTCAATTGTAACTGGACAGAAGTTTACGACAAGAGAGATCTTTTAGGTATTAAAACCGCTTTTCGCCTCGTCGATACGTGCGCCGCAGAGTTCGAAGCGGAGACGCCGTACTACTATTCTTCATACGGTGACGAGAATGAAGTAATTCCATCCAATAGGAAGAAAATCATGATAATCGGGGGTGGGCCAAATCGAATTGGACAGGGAATAGAATTCGATTACTGCTGCGTCCACGCTTCGTTCGCTCTACAGGAATTAGGATACGAATCTGTAATGATCAATTCGAATCCGGAGACCGTATCCACTGATTACGACACATCGGATAAATTGTATTTCGAGCCTTTGACTCTTGAGGATGTATTGGAAGTCTACCGACAAGAGAATTGCGATGGAGCCATCGTTCAATATGGAGGACAAACGCCACTCAATCTAGCTTCGGATCTCAAGGCCCATGGCGTCAATATCATCGGTACATCGCCCGAAAGCATCGATGCGGCTGAAGATAGAGAGCTCTTCAAGCAGATCCTCAATAAGGTTGGCCTTAAGCAGCCTGCCAATAAGACAGCTTTAAACGAAGAGGACGCCTATAAGCTAGCCGAGCAGGTTGGCTTCCCACTACTCATCCGACCATCTTTCGTCTTAGGCGGACGCGGCATGTTTATTGTCCACGAAATGGAAGAGATGAAACAAGTAATTCGTGAAGCATTTGAAGCTTCGCCCGATAAACCTGTTTTGTTGGACAGGTTTCTCGAAGACGCTATCGAGCTCGACGTGGATTGTATCTCCGATGGCACTACAACGGTTATTGGAGGAATGCTGGAGCACATTGAATTCGCAGGCGTGCACAGTGGCGACGCTGCTATGGCAATGCCTCCTCATACGCTCGACGAAGCGATGATCGACCAAGTACGCCAAGCTAGCTATGCTCTGGCTGAAGCGCTCAACGTCGTGGGGTTGATGAATATCCAATTCGCGATTAAGGACAACGAACTCTATGTTCTGGAGGTTAATCCACGCGCTTCCAGAACAATTCCCTTTGTGTCGAAGGCCATTGGAGTTCCCCTAGCCAAGCTTGCAGCAAAGATCATGACTGGCAAAACGCTGCAAGAGCTTGGCTTCACCGAAGAGAAAACGCCTAGACACTGGTGTATCAAAGAAGCTGTATTCCCTTTCGCTCGCTTCCCTGGCTCGACCATACGCTTAGGGCCCGAAATGAGAAGCACGGGCGAGGTGATGGGATTGGATATGGATTTCGGAATTGCTTACGCCAAAACTCAAGCCGCTGCTAAACCAAGCCTGCCTCTGAAAGGAAACGTATTTCTAAGCGTAAAGGATAGCGACAAATCAAAGGCAGTCGAATTAGCCCGAAGCCTAGTCGATCTCGGCTTTCAGATATACTCCACAAGTGGTTCGGCTAAATACTTTGCTGAACATGGAATAGAAACCCAAAAGCTTTTCCGCATCGCGGAAGGTCGACCCAACGTTCTTGATCTTATCAAAAATGGGGAAATCCAGATGATCATCAACACCCCATCTGGCATGATTCCACGCAAGGATGAAAATAGAATTCGCTCGGTAGCCTACGCGAATAGCATCTGTATCATGACGACACTTACAGGAGCAAAAGCAGCAGTTGAGGGGATCCAGGCCCTGAAGGAAAAGGATTTCGACGTACGCTCACTGCAGAGCTATGTAACGGAAAACGTCGCCAGTGTTTAACTACAAACATGCCTGAATCGGCGAACATCGTTGCCTTGCTATCTGGTCCCGACCAAAGAGGACTGGTTGCCAAA
Source organism: Opitutaceae bacterium (assembly GCA_028281165.1). Classification (GTDB taxonomy): domain Bacteria; phylum Verrucomicrobiota; class Verrucomicrobiia; order Opitutales; family Opitutaceae; genus JANQRT01. Next base: position 40,001 of record JANQKI010000231.1, read on the forward strand.
GTCTCAAGCTGGATTTACGAACAGGGAGGCAACATCATCCATGCGGACCAGCACCGAGACCAAGAAGAGGGTGTGTTCTTTCAACGTGTAGAGTGGTCGCCTTCGGAGAACGGTAGTGTAGAGGAACAAGCCAAAGCCTTCGAAGCCTTTGGCGACTCGCTCGGCATGAAAACCAACGTGGCGATTTCAGGACAGAAACCCAACGTCGCGATTTTCGTTTCCAAGATAGATCACTGTTTTCACGATCTTATTCTAAGATGGAAAGCCGGAGAATATCCCTGTGAAATAAAGCTAGTGGTTTCGAATCACGCCACATTGCAAAACAGCTCAGAGCAATACGGCATTCGGTTTTTCCACATCCCGATTTCCAAGGAGAAGAAGCCAGACGCCGAAGCTGAACAACTCGCCCTTCTAAAAAAGGAAGGCATCGATCTAGTAATCATGGCTCGCTACATGCAGATACTGTCTTCCATCTTTTTAGATACGTTCGGCAAGCCGGTCATCAATATCCACCACTCTTTCCTGCCAGCCTTCGCCGGAGCCAGACCTTACCACCAAGCGCACCATCGGGGTGTAAAGCTGATAGGAGCGACCGCTCACTATGCTACGGCAGATCTCGATCAAGGTCCCATCATTCATCAAGACGTGGCTCGGATTTCCCACCGAAATAGCGTGTCCGAACTGACTCGAAAAGGTAGAGATCTTGAGAAAATGACCCTCGCGAGAGCAGTCGGCTGGCACCTTGAGAACCGTATCTTGGTTTATGAGAACAAGACAGTCGTTTTCGACTAGCTGATATTTTTGCCGAATCTCGGCATTATAGTTAAAATTAAGTTCTCGAAATTCCCTCTAAAACGCGCTCAATCACTCCCCTTTACGCAATTGCCTGGATCTCATGGCCAAACAAAACAAAAGCAATAAAACCCCAAAAAGCGATACACGGAATGTCGTATCGACCGAAGCTTCAGGAAGTGTGGATTTTGAAGATCAACTCGCTTCGATTTGGGACGAGAACAAGAAACTGATTACCTACGGTATCCTTGGCATTTTTCTAATTTTCGCAGTCTACAACATTGGCAAATTCATCGTCGCAAGAGGGGAATTCGCCATCCAAGAGGGCTACACAGCAGCAGAAACCAGTGAAGAGAAAAACGAATGGGCTGAAAGTGAATCAGGACATCCATTGAGCGGTTTCGCCTTCAAGCAGTTGGCTGATGAAGCTTATAAGGCAGGAGATTTCGAAAAGGCTGCCGAACTTTACGCAAACGCGGCCAAGTCCGCTAAATCAGCTATTAAAGACGCGGCAAACTTAGGCTTAGCCATGTGCCATTTACAGGATGGCGAGACGGACGAAGCCCGCGAGATCTTTGAAAAACTAGCAGAAGATGAAGCGTCCACTAACCAACTCGAAGCTATGTATCAGCTAGCGAACCTCGCGAAGACAGATGGTGATTTTGCCCAGGCAAGAGAATATGTGGAACGTATCCAGCAGAACGCTTCGCAAGAAACCTTTTATTGGATACAAAAGGCGATTATCCTGCAAAACGAGCTTCCCCCAGAAGAAGAAGCCGCAGCGGAAAATACAGCAGGCTAGCTAAACCCTATTTCTTGATGAAGTCTTGCTGGTTGGAAAAGCGGGCTCTCAGGCGTAGACCTTGCAAGCGGATAAATCCGGTCGCATCATTAGGATTGTAATCGCTTTCGACTCCTTCCATTGAAGCAACATCTTCATTGTATAGAGAATATGGTGATTTTCTGCCAACGGTAGTGACATTGCCTTTATAAAGTTTCAAGCGAACAGTACCCGTCACGCTTTTCTGGCTGTCATCAGCAAACGCCTGGAGCGCCTCACGCTCAGGAGCATACCAGAACCCATTGTATACAAGCTCCGCATACTTGGAAATAAGGCTGTCGCGAAGGTGTTCAAGGTCGCGATCCATGGTAATCGATTCGACCTGCTTGTGACCCATCATAAGGATGGTTCCGCCAGGCGTTTCATAAACACCTCGGCTCTTCATCCCTACAAAACGGTTTTCAACGATATCCACTCTGCCAATGCCGTGTTTGCCTGCCAAGGCATTGAGCTTTTTGAGAATTTGAGCAGGACTCATTGGCTCGCCGTTAATGGCAACACAGTCCCCTTTTTCGAATTCGAGCTCGATATACTCCGCTTCGGCTGGAGCGTCTTCCGGATCGACCGTTAGCTTATACATACCCTTGTTGTCGGAGGTCGTTGGATCGAACCAAGGATCCTCCAAAATGCCCGCCTCGTAGGAAATGTGGAGAAGATTGCGATCCATAGAATAAGGCTTCGAGGCGGAAGCTTCCACATTGATATTATTCTTCTCACAGTAGGCGATCATCTCGCTTCGCCCAGGAAACGCATCCCGGTAAACATCCATTCTCCACGGCGAGATAGTTTGCAGATCAGGAGCTAAAGCAGCGTAGGTTAACTCGAAGCGCACCTGATCGTTGCCCTTGCCTGTTGCTCCGTGAGCCAAGGCATTCGCGCCCACCTTGCGAGCAAGATCGATTTGAGCCTTAGCAATTAAAGGTCGAGCTATTGAAGTTCCGAGATAGTATTGCCCCTCGTAAACGGCGTTGGCTCGCATCATCGGATAAATAAAGTCCGAGGCAAATTCCTCCACCAAGTCGAGGGTGTAGTGCTCGACGGCTCCAGTCGCTTTCGCCTTCTCTTCAAGCCCGTCAAGTTCCTCTTCCTGGCCAACATCCGCCGCGAAAGTAACAATTTCAGCATTGTAGTGATCTTTCAACCACCGAACTAATACCGATGTATCCAAGCCTCCTGAGTATGCTAGTACGATTTTCATAAGTGATTCGTGAAATGATTTCCTTAAATGTCCTTCGCTATGGAGCGAGCGCTTTGAGAAAGTACAGCCATGATCGCCTTTTGGGTATGAAGGCGATTCTCAGCTTGATCAAAGATGATAGATTGGGAGCCATACAAAACTTCCTCGGAAACTTCCATGCCCGCGTAGGCGGGGAGATCATGCATAAAAAGCGCGTCGGGCTTTGCTTGCTTCATAATGTCATTAGAAACAGAATACGGCTTCATCACAGAAATGCGTTCCTTTGATTCGTCTTCCTGGCCCATGCTTACCCATGTATCGGTATAAATAACATCCGCGTTCTTGGCGGCTTCAAGCGGATCCGTCGTAAACGTGTAATGCTTTTCATAGCCGCTCACTTGCAAAACGACATCGACCTCAGGGCTCGGCTGATAATCCTCGGGACCACAAAGTACGAGTTCCATTCCAAACAAAGCAGCTCCAAGTATCCAAGAATTGGCTATGTTGTTAGCAGTATCGCCGTAATAGACCATTTTTCTTCCTTTCAGCGAGCCCATGAGATCATCGCTATCCGACCAACGCTCGGCCATAGAAAAAGCGTCGGTGTAGGTTTGGCAGGGATGGAGAAAATCGGTAAGAGCGTTAATCACGGGTACACTGCCCTCCTGAGAGAGCTGCTCGACCTCGCTATGATCGAAGGTTCGCACGACAAGACCGTGGACGAAACGCGACAGAACTTTTGCTGTGTCGTGGATCGTCTCCCCTCTTCCAAGCTGGATGTCATTCTTATTCAAAAAGATCGGATGTCCCCCTAATTCGTGGATGCCAACATCGAAGGACACGCGCGTACGCGTACTCGACTTGGAGAAAATCATGGCCCAAGTCTGACTAGAGAGCACCTTTGGCGTGTGTTTGCCTCGATTCTGCTTAAGGCTTTTTGTCAGCGACAACACTTCGGCGGCTTGAGCCTGAGTAAAATCGGTTTCTTTTAAAAAATGCATTATTTATTTCGTTTTTCGCTTAAAAATTTAGCTCAGGAACTTAAGCCGTGGCTTCTGCTTTCATCTGGGCCATTTGCTCTTGCAGACATTCTTTAAATATCGCTATAGCGGCATCAATTTCAGTCTTAGTTGCGATGAGCGGAGGCAGAAATCGGACCACGTTGCCCTCAGCGGGAGGAACGATGAGACCCTTGTCGCGACATGCTTTAACAAGAGCTAGGTTGTCACCAGAAATCTGGATACCAACTAGATAGCCTCTGCCACGAACCTCAACTATCGATTCAGGCATTTCGTTTTGGAGAGAGTCCAAAGCGTTGATCAGGTATTCTCCGTTTAGTTTTACGTTTTCGATGATGTTTTCCTTTTCAATAGTCTCGAGGGTCGCCAAAGCAGCTGCGCAAATAAGAGGTGTACCGCCAAAAGTAGTAGCATGTGTCCCAGGAGTGAATAAATCAGCAAATTCATCATGTATCCAAATAGCTCCCACGGGAACTCCACTTCCAAGTCCCTTCGCCATGCCAATCGCATCCGGCTTTACGCCAGCATGCTCGAAGGCGAAGAACACTCCTGTTCTAGCAATGCCGCACTGGACTTCATCGAGGAGGAGGAGAACTCCTTTTTCATCACAGAGCTTTCTTAGCCCTTGAAGGAATTCGACTTCGCAAGGATGTATACCTCCTTCTCCCTGTATCGTTTCTATAAATACAGCGGATGTTTCGTCATCAACTGCGTTGGCAAAGCTTTCCAAATTGTTCAACTCGGCAAAGACAAAGCCTGGTACAAGAGGATGGAAGCCGTTTTGCACCTTAGGTTTAGGAGTCGCGCTCATTCCACCAAACGTTCTGCCGTGAAAAGCCTTCTCGGCGCACACGACCTTGATGCATTTGCCTTCAGCCCCTGCCTTGCGTTGACCATACAGGCGAGACAGTTTCAGTAGGCCTTCATTGGCCTCTGCTCCACTATTGCAGAAGAAGACTTTACCGTTTCCACCCGCTTTGTCGTTAAGCTTTCTGGCTAATAACGCCTGCTTTTCGTTGCGATACAGGTTGCTGACATGCAGCAATGTTTCAGCTTGCTTCTGGATAGCAGCCGTCAAAGCAGGATGGCAATGCCCTAAGGTAGTAACGGCTAAGCCAGAGCAGAAATCCAAGTATTGATTTCCCTGATCGTCCCAAAGGTGTACGCCACGACCGCGAACGAACGAGATTGGCGGCAATCCGTAATTGCCGAGTACATTGTCTTTGTAGAGCTGCTCGGTATCTATGTTCGCTGTCATGGTTTTACTATTGTCGTGGTTTTATGGTTATAAAAATCAGTGCACGATTTGCGTACCGATTCCCTCATCGGTAAAGATCTCCAATAAAAGGCTGTGGGGAAGTCTTCCGTCGATAAAGTGAACGCGATGAACACCTGCATCCAAGGCTTTCATCGCGCTATCGATTTTAGGCAACATGCCCTGGCTAATAACACCATTCTGCTTAAGCCTAGCGACTTGGTTAGCCTTGAGGGTAGGGATCAATGTATTCACATCGTTGGGATCATTTAAAAGACCTGGTACATCGCTCATGAAGACCAGTCGCCGCGCTCTGAGGGCGCTAGCCACGCAAGCAGCAGCCACATCGGCATTCACGTTGTAGGCGTTGCCGTTCTCGTCTTCCGCAATGGGGGAAACTACTGGGGTGTATCCATCCTTGATAGCCTTTTTAATCACTTTTGCCTTAACCGCAGTAACATTACCAACGTATCCAAGATCTACTGGCGTACCTTGAGCGTCTTGAGTTAGCTTTTCGCATTGCAAGGCGCTGTTGCCCGGGAGTCCGAGCGGTCGATCATTGCGGACTTGCAGCATTTCGCAAACCTCTGCGTTTACCTGCTTGTTGAGAACTTCCTGGACCACCTCGACCGTCGCTTCATCAGTGTAACGCAGTCCATTGACAAACCGAGCTTCCAATCCCTTAGCTTCCATAGCCCGGCTGATCGCTTTTCCTCCGCCATGGACGACAACGGCATGAATTCCTACGGCGGAAAGAAAAGCAATGTCTCCCGCAACACGCGACCGGATGACAGGATCCGGATCATCCATAAAGCTGCCTCCATATTTAATTACGAAAATCGAATTTCTAAATTCCTGAACGTAAGGTAAGGCTTCTATCAACACAGCAGCCTTGGATATGATTTCCTGCATATTCATGGCTACTCGCTCATATTGAAGTTTACATATCCTTCCGTAAGATCGGTCGTTCTCAAACGGAAGCCCCCCTCGCCTAAGTTCATATTTATCTTAATTGAAAACCTCGGTTCTGAAACGATGCGTTTCCAGACCGGTTTGTTAGTCGGAACAGGAGTGCCTTTTACTAGGACAGCTGTATCCTCGTAACTGATATCGATAATTTCTTGATCGATTTGCGCCTCAGCATAGCCAAGCGCATCCATCAATCGCCCCCAGTTCGGATCGTTGCCATACCAAGATGTTTTCACCAAAAGGGAATTCCCGATAGCGCGAGCGATGCTCTCAGCATCCTTAACACTGGCAGCTCCCTCTATGAGAAGCTCAACCACTTTGGTAATGCACTCCCCATCGGAAACGACTTTATCTGCTAGTGAATCGCATACTCTAAAGAGGGCGTCTTTAAAAAGGACTTCGCTTGCGGCGTTCAAGGAACAGCGGGATTGTCCGTTGGCTAGGACGAGAACAGTGTCATTCGTGCTCATATCACCATCAACGGTGATAGCATTAAAGGTCGATTGCACCACTTCACTCAATACGCTCTGCAGCTGACTCGAATCAGCCTGGATGTCGGTAGTGATGAAGGCTAGCATGGTTGCCATGTTTGGCTGGATCATTCCCGCCCCTTTGGCGACTCCTGAAACAGTTACCTGATTTCCGTCAAATCGGAACGAAGCTGTACAAGTTTTTGGCTTAGTATCCGAGGTAAGAATACTTTGAGCAAAACCAGATCCTACAGTCGCTCCATTTCTGATCGCTTCTCCAGATGAACTAATGGCTTCCTTGATGGAATCGATGGGAAGCAGGTCTCCAATTCTTCCAGTCGAGCAAACAAAGAAGCTATCAGCCGGAGCCAGGCAGGCCTCCTCAGCCGTTTTCTGCATCGCGATCGCGTCTTTTTTGCCCTGCTCGCCTGTACAAGCATTCGCATTGCCGCTATTCACCACAATCCCATGCACCGGGGTGTCCAATTTCAGGATACGCTGGCATTGTAAAACGGGAGCGGCCTTGACCGCATTTTTAGTAAAAACGCCTGCTGCCGAGCAGGGGGGTCTTGAAAAAAGCAATCCTGTATCCAGTCTATGGTCCTTCTTCTTTCTCACATCGGCGTGGCTAGCCGCTGCATAGAATCCCTTTGGATCCGTAATACTGGCTGCATCTTCCTGAAAATGTATATCGTTAGACATGATTATTGCAGCCCTGTCGTTTCGTCCCAACCTTGCCAGAGATTCATAATCTGAATACCCTGCCCACTGGCACCCTTCATGAGATTGTCTTCGGCCGACATGATGACGAAATTGCCAGTCCGATCATCTTTTACCGCCGAAATGTCGACTCGATTGGTTCCAACTGTCGGCGAAGTTTGCGGAAGTTGCCCTGACTCAAGCAAATATACAAATGGCCGATCAGAGTAAGCGTCCTGCCAACACTGATACAGGTCTTCAATAGAGCTACTGCCAGCCGGAACGGTGATAGTCGTAACAATACCCCTCTTCATAGGAACGAGATGAGGACTGAACTGAATAACCACGTCGCCTTGGCCGGCCTGGCAAAGTTGCTCTTCGATTTCGGAAAGATGCCGGTGTTTGGGAATCGAATACGGCTTCGCATTTTCCGTTACCTCGCAGAAGATAAAGTCCTCATGCGCTTTCCTGCCTGCCCCGCTCGCCCCACTGACCGAATTCACGACAATGTGCTCCTTGCCAATTACACTTCCTCTTAGTAGTGGAAATACTGGTACAAGAATAGTCGTAGGGTAACAGCCGGGGATAGCGTTGATAGGTTTCTCTTGCCAGCCATCCGGCGTTATTTCCGGCAGTACATATTGCGCTTGTTGTAGGAGATCGGGATCTGGATGGGGACCGTAAAACTCCTCGTATTTTAAGGAATTAGCTGTCCGGTAATCCGCGCTGACATCGAAAACTTTCTTGCCAGCATCAACTAGGGGCCGAGCGTACTCGGTAGCCGTACCATGGGGCACCGCTAGAAAGAAGCAGTCGATATCGTCTCGAGCGGCAAGGGCCTGAGGATCCGAAAGCTCGAAAACCATATCATCCAAAACGCCGCGCAGGCCTGGGATGACCTGGCTAACGACTTGCCCATCTTTTGATCGCGAAGTAACCGTTTTCAGGTTCGCCTTGGGATGATTGGCAAGCAGCTTGACAAGCGTGTCCCCGATATAACCAGTGGCTCCTACGACTGCTACATTCATGAGTTGAAAAATTTAGAGGTTAAAAGCGGCTGCAAAAGATTGCGACTGCCTTACTGTGAGAGATTGAAAATGTGATAATGCGTTATGTGAAAATAAAAAGCCCCCTATGGCAGTTAACCAAAGAGGGCTTTTAGGAAAAATTCTTGGATGATGCGCGTTAACGCTTCGAGAATTGGAATTTCTTGCGCGCCCCTGGCTGACCTGCCTTTTTTCGCTCCTTCATTCGAGGATCACGAGTAAGGTGACCGGCTTGCTTCAAGACCGTTCGCAATTCAGGATCAAACTTTAGCAACGCCCGAGCAATGCCGTGGGCAACAGCGCCAGCTTGGCCACTGTTTCCGCCGCCATCAACGCGAACGCTTACATCAAATTTATCGGCAGCTTCGGCCGTTTGAAGAGGGAGTAGCGCTGTTCTAGAAAAATTCTCGTGGGAGAAGAATGCGTCTTTATCACGTCCGTTAATCGCGATCTTGCCAGAGCCTTCCTTGAGACGCACCCGAGCGACCGCCGTTTTGCGACGTCCTGTGCCTAGAAATGTATCTGTTTCGGCTGCCATGAGTAAAAGAGTTTATTAAACGGAAATTGCTTCAGGATTTTGAGCCTCGTGAGGATGTTCTTCGCCAGCATAGACTTTGAGCTTCGTCATCATTTTTTTAGCCAAGCGATTCTTCGGCAGCATTCCTTTTACGGCATGCTTGATGACGAAATCGGGCTGGCGCTCCTGCATTTGTGCAACGCTGCGGTAGCTTTCGCCTCCAACGTAGCCACTGTAGAACATGTACTGCTTTTGGTCATTCTTCTTTCCGGTGAGAACGATTTTATCCGCATTGATCACCACAACGAAGGCGCCCGTATCTACGTGAGGGGTGTAAGTCGCCTTATCACGGCCTCTGAGGAGATTGGCGATTTTAACAGACAGACGACCCAGAACCTGATCCTTCGCATCGATCAGGTACCATTTGCGTTCTGCTGTTTCCTTTTTGGCAACGAATGTTTTCATCGGAATTCGAGAAAAAGAGGAAAACACCTACGCTAGGCTTGAGGCATGTCAACGCTTTTAACGGGAATTCTTGGCTTTCTCGAAACGTCGCAATTTAGGATGTAAAAAGCCCTGCGCCGATAACCAGCGCAGGGCGAAAAAATGAATAACGGAGTTAAGTGGACTAGAAGCCGTAAGTCACAGAAGCTGTGCCGAAGAAATGACTGTCTTCGCCAAGGCTTGAGTCGTCATGATCCGCATAATGAGCCCCGAGAGAAAGCACTGTGTTGTCATTTAACTGAATAGGCACCACGAGATCTACTCCATAGTAAGTGTAGTCAGCGTCACCGGCATCATCATCCTGAACGGTACCGACGTAACCACCGATATCCAGGCTAGCGATATCGCTGAGATACACACTGTAGCCTCCTGATGCTTCCAAAGTAAACGTATCCAAATCGAAATCGCGGAAGAGGGTAAGCCCAGTGGAGAAACCGTTCTCCATTTCGTGGGTTACTCCCAGGAATGCTTCCGCTGTGTTCTCGGCGTTTGGATACGTGTAGACGGTGAGACCGAAATCAAGAGCAGTTGAGTCGTTTAGAGCCATTCCACGACCAAAAACAATATCAATCTCGTCATCGAAAAAATCAGGCGAGCCACGGTTCTCTTGGGGGAGAGCGGCCCAAACACTGATGTAATAATCATCCATCTCTAATTGAACCGAGGGATGAATCGTTAGGTCTCCAAGCTGTACTCCGCGAAACACGTACTTGGATGCTACGGTTGCATCAAAAGTGACAGTGAGATCCTGAGCCGAAGCCGTATAATTTGCGAAAAAACCAGCCACGAGAGCTAGCAGGGTTGTTAGTTTCGTCTTCATTTAACTTTTAGTTTTCTAGTTGTAGTTTGATAAGTTGAACATGAAACACGAATTCCCAGCAGACTATATTGCCAGTTGGGCTCTAACAAGAATTATCTTTTTCCTGAATGTTTCATTCAACCATCAGCCAGGGACCACTGAAATCCCGGCTAGTTTCAAGAAGAAAGCGAAATTGCCATGTCATTAACCAAAGTTTCCAGTTTACTGGCTATATTAGGAATCGCGTTGGGGGCTTTTGGAGCCCATGCTCTGAGGGATAGGCTCCTTGCCACTGGATCAACAGACACTTGGGAAACTGCCGTCTTTTACCACCTGGTCCATGCCATCGCCTTGTTCTGCGTGGGGTTGCTTCCCGCCGAGAAGATCAACCGTCCTGTCCGCTGGGCAGCCCGACTCTGGATCGGCGGTATCGCGCTTTTTAGCGGATCGCTGTATCTGCTGGCTCTCTTCAAATGGTCATTCATGGGCCCAATCACGCCTATTGGCGGACTACTATTCATGGCTGGTTGGGCAATACTGCTATTTTCCAAAGCAGGCGTACCTAAGCTCTAATGCTCGAGACTCCAATTTCACACCCTTTCAAACTCGACATACCTGAAGGGCTTAATCGAGCGATTAAGGCGTTGCAGGAAAAGAAAGCTCGTTGTCGCATTGTCGGAGGATCTATACGCGACGCGCTTCTTGACATCCAGCCGCACGATTTTGACATCGAGGTTTACGGACTAGATCTCGAGTCGATTCAAGCCGTTTTGTCACGCTTAGGAAAGACTAGCCAAGTTGGCAAATCTTTCTGTGTCGTTAAATTTTGGATAGATAGAAAGGAATACGATTTCAGTATCCCAAGGATGGAGACAAAGACGGGATCCGGGCATCGAGGATTCACAGTCCATTGGGATATCGCTATGGATGAAAGCCGAGCCCTGGAGAGACGCGACTTTACCATAAACGCCTTGATGTACGATCCCCAAAGGAAAGTCATCATAGACTACTTTGGAGGTTTACGAGATCTAGAAGAAAAGAAACTCAAACACATCAGTTTGGCGTTCAAAGAGGATCCCTTGCGCGTAATGCGAGCCGTTCAATTTGCAGGACGCTACGGTTTGTCATTAGATTTGGATACAGCCGCAATCTGTAGAGACATGAAGGACGAATTTTGGACCCTGCCCAAAGAGAGAATTTGGGGTGAATGGCAAAAATGGGCAATGAAATCGGAAAAGCCGTCTCTCGGACTGAACGTATTGAAAGAATCAGGATGGATAGTCTTCTTTCCGGAGCTCAACAGCTTGCTTCGCCTTCCCCAAGATCCTGAATGGCATCCTGAAGGGGATGTCTGGACGCATGTGGGTCATTGTGTCGACGCTTTGGTTGGCGAAACGGATTGGGTCAGCAAGGAAGCAAACGATCGTTGTGTTTTACTTATGGCAGTACTAATGCACGACCTCGGAAAAGCTACATGCACGCGTTTCGCGGAAAGACATGGCCAGTTGCGTTGGATCAGTCCAGGCCACGATCAGGCAAGCGTTGGTTTGAGCGAAACTCTATTAGAGAAGATGGGAGCTCCCAAAGCAGTCATTAGTCGTGTTGCTAAACTTGTCGGAAACCACCATTTTCTCAATGCCTTTAAGAAAGAAGCGCCCAGCAGCGCTAGTATGAGACGGCTTGCGCGTCGGCTCCATCCAGCGACTATAGGAGAGCTCGAACTAGTGATGATAGCGGACCACTTGGGTAGACCGCCCCTGAAGTCCGAATCCCAAGCCAAGCGGCTTAGATGCTTCGCGGAAAAGGCTGAGGAACTGAAAATCGAAGAATCCGTTCCGGAAAATATCTTGAAAGGCAGACACCTGATCGAGCTTGGCTTGGAGCCAAGCAAATCGTTCAAGGCGTTATTGACTCAAGCTTACGAAGCCCAACTCGACGGAGCATTCGACAATGAAGAAGAAGCCAAGGTCTGGGCCAGATCGTATCTGGAAAAAACTGACAAAGACAAGAACGGCAGCGACACAAAGCCCGTTCAGGACAATTTATCCTGAATCATTCTTTCCAGTTTCACAATATCCGCTGCAAAAGCTCGAATGCCTTCCGCTGTTTTTTCCGTAGCCATCGCATCCTCATTGAACAGCCAGCGAAATTTGTTTTCGTCGTATTCAATTTTCTCTATACTTGAGATTTGGGAGGCTTCGATACTGAGCTTTCGTTCGATTGGATCGCTGGAAGATTGCAGCTCGCCAAGGAGGTTGGGAGAAATAGTGAGAAGATCGCACCCCGCCAATTCGATGATTTGGCCCTTATTGCGGAAACTTGCCCCCATGACTTCCGTATTGTATCCAAATCTCTTATAATAATCGTAGATTCCTTGGACGGACTGCACGCCAGGATCGTTTGCGCCCTGGTATTCTTCGCCAGTCTTGTTTTTGAACCAATCGTAAATACGACCAACGAATGGGGAAATCAAAGTTACTTTGGCTTCCGCGCAATGAACCGCTTGGATAAGAGAAAACAGAAGCGTAAGATTACAGTGAATACCATCCTCCTCGAGCCGCTTGGCAGCATTGATGCCTTCCCAAGTGGAAGCGATCTTGATGAGTATGCGACTCCGATCAACGCCTTTGGATTCGTAGAGGGAAATGATCTCGCGAGCTTTTTCTATGGTTCTCTGAGTATCAAACGACAAACGGGCATCGACTTCGGTTGAAACGCGCCCTGGAATGATATTGAGAATCTCGATACCAAAGCGAACCAGCAAATCGGAAATAATGGCATCGATCAGAGCCTGGCCAGAGTGGCCGGAACCAGCTTGGGAGGCTACCGATTCATCCACCAAAGCCGCATATTCCTCTTTTTGAGCGGCTTTTAGGATTAGAGAGGGGTTGGTCGTAGCATCTTGTGGCTCGAATTCTCTAAACGACTGGAAATCGCCAGTATCGGCCACAACGGTTGTGAACTGTTTCAACTGGTCGAGTTCTGATCGGGTAGTTACATCTGCCATAATTTCTCTAAATTAGGGCAAGTAAAAACCATACGCGAGAATCTGTCGATGGCAAATTGTGGGCATATGACGTTATAAGATCGTGTCGGCGCGACATGAAATCGATTGCAGATTGTTGACCTCTACCGAGCTATCCTTCAAGCATGGCTGAGAAATGCTGAAGGAAACCTATCTTGAAAAGGCAACTCAGTTGCTGGACCGCGTTTACCAGAAGAATCGAGCGACCATTGAAAAACTGGGGCCACTTATGGCCGAATCAGTCGCTCAAAAGGGAGTCATACACACCTTCGGCAGCGGGCATTCGGAGATAATCGGGCGAGAAATGGTGGGACGCGCTGGAGGTTTAGTTTGTGTTAGCGCTATTTTGGATACAACAGGTGGCTTTGTTGAAAACGTCATCGGCTATGGCAGAAAATTGGCCGAGCGTTATGATCGCAATCATGGACTTAAGGAAGGCGAATTTATAATCGTGATCTCGAACTCAGGGAAAAACTGTTCCCCTATAGAAATTGCTGAATACGCAAAAGAAAAAGGGCTTCACGTAATTGGAATGACGTCCATGGAGATGACCCAACAAGTGAATACAACGCATCCAAGTGGAAAGAGGTTGTATGAGATTGCTGATTACACGCTAGATAATTGCGGTATGATGGGAGATGCTATTGTCACCTTGCCTTCCGGCTCACAGTCAGCAGGACCTACCTCCACAATGGCTGGCGCCTTGCTAATCAATCTACTGCAAATGGAAATCCTGGAAAATTTGCATAAAAACGGTCAATCAGCTCCCTTGCTAAAGAGCCAAAATATCGATGGCGCTATGGAGCAGAATATTGAATTAGCTCGTGGCTACCAGGGACGTCTAAGCAAGCCGTTGTAGTCGCCCAAAGCTTGCGGAGCGAGGGAAAATTGGTAAATTTTATTTACCCCGTACACACTGCCATGTTTCAAGTCACCTTCAGCAAGCAATGTCTTACAGAATTGCAAAAGCTCAGTACCTTAAAGCAAATGGAGGTGATTGAGCCGCTGAGCTCGTTGACGGAAAACCAGATAAATAAGCCTTCCGAGCCCTTGGGAGCTTTTAATAGGGAGGGACGAATGGTGTATCGGCTTCGTTCAGGAGATTACCGTCTTTATTTCGAGCGAGATGATTCAACGCTTCACGCTATTTGCATTCTGCATCGGAATTCGCTTACCGACTTCATTTATCGTACCAAGCTCCCCATTACAGAAGAGCAGCTTATCGAACAACATTCGTCCTTCTGGAAGTATTTGGATACGTTAAAGCGATCAAATTGATTTGAATACATCCGCTTCCTCAGGCAAATCATCGAGAATCGACACCTCTCAAGCCAGTCGCATCTACCTTTTGCCCAATTTTTTTACGGCTGGGAATCTCTTTTGCGGCTTCCTTGCCATCCTCAAATGCATCCAGGCGCGGTACAACGTGATGCTCGACGAGCCTATTTCGAATCCGAACGAACTCTACACGCATGCAGTGCTATTGATTCTCGGAGCGATGGTTTGCGATTCGCTGGATGGTCGGGTGGCAAGACTGGGCGGCAGGGAGTCGTTGTTTGGCAAGGAGTTCGACTCAATCGCCGATATTGTATCGTTTGGGGTGGCCCCTGCTTTGATGGTACTGTTCTTAATCCTGAATCCAGAGGAGAGCGCGTTCTTTAAGAAGATCGGATGGTTTCTTAGCTTTGTCTATCTGATGTGCGCAGGCGTTCGACTAGCTCGTTTCAATGTGATCACGCACCCACTCGTTTATCCTGCAAAAGTCGACCGCACAAATCAGGATTTTATAGGCCTGCCAGTCCCCGCTGCTGCTGGAATGATCGCGACCCTGGTCTTGCTTATCACCAATCACGACCTACAGCGTTGGGCCATTGCCCTGCCCTTCTTGATGCTTTTTATTTCCTACCTGATGGTTAGCCCGATCCGCTATCCTAGCTTTAAAGCGATCGATTGGCAGACTAAAATCCGAATCCGCACTTTCGTGCTTCTGCTGGCTGTAGTTGGGTTCGTTTACCTCTATCGGCAATATGCGCTAGTGCTACTTTTTCTAGGCTATTTGTTCTATGGCGTCATTAGATCGTTTATGGCCGCTAGACGCATAAAAAAGAGGGCAGCAAGCAGCGTTCATTAGCTTGTAAACGGATTGGCAATAACTAGTGAAGAACGTCGTAAAAAGAGCCGTTTCTTGAAAAATTTTTCACATGCTAACCTGCGTAACCAAACTATTGGCAGCCATATAGACAAATTTGATCTGGAGCTATTCTTTGTTTTCCAACAGCTTAGGCACGTTATCCCAGAACTTCACAGGCCATAATAATAGGAATACTTTTTAATTAGTTATTGATTCTTATCCATTGGAATTGTCAGCAACTCTAAATTCTCACTAACTACACCCCGATGAAATTCAAAATCAACCGCGACCACTTCAGCAACGGACTTCAGCAAGTTCTCAATGTCGTAGGATCGAAAGCATCGATGCCCATTTTGAGCAACGTGCTTATTGAAGCGGATGGCGAAACGATTTCGCTGACTACTACCAACCTCGATCTTGGCATTGCCGCTCGCATCAAAGCCAACGTTGAAGAAGCGGGTTCTATCACTCTTCCTGTCAAGCGCTTAGCAACAATCGTCAAGGAACTGCCGAATAGCGATGTTAAGGTTGAAGCTTCTCCAAACAACCAAGTGAAGATCGCTTCGGGAGGATCGCTCTTCCGAATCATGGGGATCGGTAAGGAGGAGTTCCCCGCTCTGCCGGAGTTTAGCGATGATCGCTCCTTCAACATCGAGCAGGACACATTGGCCAGCATGCTGAAGAGTGTCTCCTACGCTCAGTCTGCCGACGAAACGCGATACATGCTAAACGGCGTTTATTTCAATTTCTCGGAGCCCGAAAGTTCTGACGGATCGGGAAAACTAAGCCTAGTTGCCACAGATGGCCGTCGATTGGCTAAGATCGATCACGAAATGGAAGTAGGCGAAGGAATGTCAGGCAGCCTGATACTTCCCGCCAAAACCGTGTCAGAAATTTCACGTATGCTAGACAAAGGCGAGACCCTGAAAATCGCTTTTAATGACCGTCGTGTCGCTTTCCAAATTCACACCAAAGACGAAGCAGATGGATTTGTGGGTGATATCCACCTGGTTTCCAAAGTCGTAGAGGGCAATTATCCAAACTACGCCCAGGTGATTCCCAAGGAAACCCATCAGCGGATAAAGGTCGAGAGGGAGCTCTTCCTACACTCCATCCATCGTGCTGCTCTCGTTACTACTGATAAGTCGAATTCCGTTAAGATTCAGATTAGCAATAACTTAATGGAGCTTTCAGCTTCGAGTCCAGACTTCGGGGAGTCTCATGAATCCCTGGCCATCGATTACAGTGGGCCCGATCTGCAAGTCGCTTTTAATCCCCAGTTCCTCATGGATCCACTGAGAGCTCTTAATAAGGATGAGATCTTCTTTGAGCTCAAAGACGAAGTGAGCCCAGGTGTTTTCAAGACTTTGGAAAGCTTCCTCTGTGTGATTATGCCTGTCCGGATGACCTAGAATTCGGCTTTCCAGGCAACTTAAGTTGCTTTGCCGCGTCTTAGTGGATGCGGCTTTTTTTATTGTTTTCCCTGCGAGATTTAGACAATCCATGCTTCGCTACTTCAAAATTAATTTCGAATGACCGAATCACTGCCCCTTTCTATCAAGCTTCTCGTTTTCGCTCTTGTGAGCGTGTCTGTACTGCTTGGTTTTTTGAATAGCCGGGGTCCTTCCCCGAAAATCACTATCTTGAACAGATGGATGCGGTGGTTGAGTGTTTCCTTTGCTCTTGCTTTCGTTTTTTACCCAATGGAGTGGATCCAACGGCCTTTCTGGGCTCTTGTAGTTATTTTTTTCCTACTCTGGCTCTTGATCGAAACCCTTTACACTTGGTTTGCCATAAGCGCTTTGAGCCAAAGCGGAATAAGTCTTTTTCCTCGTTTCAAAGAAAATAACACCGGAGAGGAATGGCCTGCTAGTCGTAAGCTCATCGAGCTGCGTGACTGGCTGCGCGGAGAAAAATTTGCCAAGTCGCAAGCGCTCATTGCAGATATTGGAGGTGGGGTTCGACTTCGTTCCTCGATCTACCAGAATTCTGACCAGAATATTCGGATACAAGTTATCTTCGTTCCGCAAGGTAACGGTTCGATTAGTCACAGTGTATCATTTTCATCGGAAACAGCCGACAAAAGAACCGTCATTACGGATAATCTGTTCACCCCTTATGGCGGCTTTTATCCCGAACAATGGGATGTTTGCCGCAAGCCTTGGACACGTAGCGCTTCAAAGCTGCTAAGGCTTCACAAAAAACGTATTCAAGATTTGGAACTCATTCCTTATGAGACGGAGCCTATTGACGACTTGAATTTCCAGCAACGTCAGCTTGAACGTACTAACATCGATGCTGGATTTCTCGTTCCTCCTCACTTGCAGGAAGAGATGGGTCGCATTACTTGGGAGGGCCGTTATCGCGTTTGGAAGGAAGTCTGGTTGCTGAATTACTTCGGTATCTCATTCCGAGGTTAAGCATAACCTCGTGATTCAAGCGAGAGGGTGTCTTATCCTCCAATGTAGGACATCTCGATCTTAGTCTTTTCCTGCGTTCGTTTTGAACGTTCTTCCGAGTAACGATCCGCGCGCTGCCCCCATATTTTGGATAGAGTCTTTTTGAGAACTTCTGTGCCTTCGTTGTTTCTCAAGATGGATTTAATATCCGTCCCTTCCGAAGCGAACAGACACGTAAAGAGTTTACCGTCGGCGGAAATACGGGCTCGATTGCAATCCCGGCAAAATGGCTTTGAAATAGAGCTGATAATTCCAATTTCCTGATTTGTATCCAAATAACGGTAACGTGTTGCTACTTCACCTATGTAGTTAGGTTCAACGGGTTCGACTGGATATTTTGATTGTATCGTATCCAGAATTTCCTTCGCCGTGAAAACCTCGTTTAGATTCCAATGATTGGAATTTCCTACGTCCATATATTCGATAAAACGAAGAGTAAGGTTGAGACTCCTAAATTTTTCCGCCATAGGCAGAATATCGAGTTCATTGACCCCTCTCTGTACCACCATATTAGCCTTCATCTCCAATCCAGATTCGATAGCCGACTCAATGCCTCTCAAGACGGCCTGGGGCTTTGCTCGCTCTCCGCTTATCTTGAAGAATCTCGTTTCATCGAGACTATCCAAACTCACATTAACTCGACTTATGCCGCTGTCCTTTAAAGATTTAGCGTAGCGTGGCAAAAGAGCCCCATTGGTAGTCAAAGAAATCTCCGGAACACTGGTTTCACTCCGCAACGCTTGAATAAGCGGGATCAGATCTTTTCGCAGCAACGGCTCGCCCCCTGTCAGTCGCAGTTTCTCGACACCAAACTCAACAAAGCATTTCACAATCGTGACAATCTCTTCGTTCGAAAGGATATCATCATTCTTTAGAAACTGATAATCAGGCCCAAAGATTTCCTTGGGCATGCAATAGGCGCAGCGGAAGTTGCATTGATCCGTCAGCGAAACTCTTAGGTCTCGAAGCTTCCTGCCATACCTATCCTTTACTTTACTCACTATGAACTAGAAGTTGAGGTCTTCGAACTGAGCTCGGCAATAAGGTTCCTTCGAAGCAGATCGAAAGACGCATTCAACACTCTGCTATTTAACGCCAGTACCGCATTCTTGGTGACAACTCTTGTTGCAGTGGTTTCTCGTGGCGAATGTAGACCCACATACACGCCGCCTCGCGAATCCCCTTCGTCGAATATCGAAAAATCCGTTACAGCCAATCCGTAATCAGCGCCAAAATTCGTCGCGACTCGTTTAGCCATCGTCTCTGCAATTTTCGAACTCGCGAGCGAATGCTGTTGTATCAGTTCTGCACCCACATTCAGAATTCCGGAATAGGTAATAGAGTTGCTGACGACAATTCCGCCAAGAAAGCAATCCGATGAGCTAGAAATTTTTTTCAATTCGCTGGCTAGATAGCCTCCTGTGCGATGTTCGGCGATGGCCAAGGTTCCGCCAATTTCCGCCAATTTATCTGAGACGATCTTCACCAATGAATCATGTCCGAAGCTTAGAAATCCTGGTCCCAGTCTCTCTTTGCAACGATTCGCCAGTTCGAGGAGTTCATCATCCCGATCCGTTGCATTGGAAAAGGTGATACGTAGATCCACTTGACCTTGGTGGGCGCAATAAGCGACGTCCAAATCCTCATATTCTTCGAAAAGAGGTTGGAGCTCAATTTCTAGAGCCGATTCTCCAATTCCAATCGTCCTGAGCTGAATAAAGTCCTCTGATTCTCGGATCAGACCTCTCTGTTCCAGCCGCGGAAGGACTTCGTATTCAAACATCGGTTGAAGTTCGGATGGAGGCCCTGGCAACATTGCCAGTATTTTTCCCTCTTTTTCCATCCATAAGCCGGGAGCGGTTCCGTTAGGATTCTCTAGAACTTCGGCGCTGGACGGACGGTAGGCTTGCTTTTTGTTATTGTCCGTCATCTTTCGACCGATTGCCTTGAATCTCTTTTGAATCGTATCCAGAATTTCCTGATCCAAGATCAGTTCATCGCCCAACACCTTGCCTATGGTTTCCTTAGTACGGTCGTCGACGGTTGGGCCTAGACCGCCAGTAGTGATAACCACGTCGCCTTTCTCCCAGCAATATTTGAACTGCTCCTCGATCTCTGGGCCTTCGTCCGAGATAGTGAGATTACTATGAAGCGTTACACCCCGACGCCTGAGTTGTTCGCCAACATAAGTGAGATGGCCGTTGCGTGTGAGTCCCAGCAAAAGCTCTTCCCCTAAGGTGATCAGTATGAATTTCTCTTTGGATTTCATGAAATATCCCTCGAAAAGCCGACGGCCTTCCGCTTGGCTTATAGAAGCTGTACGTTAAACTGCTTCGAAATGCCAGTGTTTGTCTCCAGTAAGTTGAAGGAAAAGGTCCGTCGACTCCCCGGTTCGCCAGGTGTTTACCTAATGAAAGATCGATTGGGGTCAGTGATCTACGTTGGCAAGGCGAAAAATCTCAAAAAGCGAGTTTCCTCTTATTTTCAGCCATCTCGTTCTTTCACCAGTCAGCCAAAGATCAGGGCTCTGGTTGAAATGATTCGCGATTTTGATTTTCTTGAAGTGAAATCAGAGCCAGAAGCTTTGCTTCTTGAAGGCAAACTGATCAAGAAGTGGAAACCGAAGTACAACACAGACTTCACGGACGATAAACGATTTTTGCTCGTACGGGTGGATATGACTCGCGACCTTCCACGTTTCGCCCTAGCTCGCTTTAAGAAGGAAGACGGAGCCCAGTATTTCGGTCCATTCGCTCATGCTCAACATATCCGTAAAACCCTTACGGAGATGCGTCGCAAATTCGGTATTCTGCTTGGAGATGCTACTCCCGTTAAACTGAAAGATGGTCGCTATCAGCTTTATGCCGATGTGCGATCCGAGCTTTACGGTTTCGAAAATATTGTATCCAAAGAATCATACGCTGAACGAGTCGACGAAGCTTGTTCCTTTTTGCAAGGCAAGTCTCGCGAGTGGCTTGAAGAGCTGAAGAATCGGATGAACGACCAGGCCGCTCACAAGAATTTCGAAAAAGCCGCTGAACTGCGCGATATGGTGTTCGCCCTGGAAAAGTCGCTTATGAAGACTCGTAAATTCGAGCGTGAATCGCAACGCGGCAAAAACTCGAAGGAAGCCTTGCAACTCCTTAAGGAAGTTTTGGGGCTGGACTCGCTTCCCACGGCAATCGAGTGCTTTGATATTTCCCATATTTCCGGGACGTTTGTAGTGGCATCTATGGTACGCTTTGATAATGGCCTGCCCAATAATTCGCAGTACCGTCGATACAAAATCAAGAGCTTCGAAGGAAATGACGATTTTCGATCAATGGAGGAAGTTGTAGGTCGTCGTTATCGACGACTCGCAAAAGAGAAAAAGCCCTTCCCTTCCCTGATTGTTATCGATGGCGGGCGGGGACAAGTTGGAGCGGCTATCAAGGCCTTTCTTGTCCAGGATCTAGAGCCTCCTCCCATAATCGGCCTAGCCAAGAAGCATGAGACTATCATTTTTCCCGATGAGCGACCTCCTCTGCGATTGCCGTTAAATAATAAGGGACTTCAGCTCCTGCAACGGGCTCGAGATGAGGCTCACAGATTTGCCAATACCTTCAATGCAGAGCTTCGCAGCAAAAAGATCAGAGAGTCTATACTGGACGACTTTTCTGGTCTCGGACCCAAGAGGAAAGTTTTGCTCCTTGACTCCTTTGGCAGCCTGGAAAATCTCAAAAAGGCTTCTATGGTTGAGCTTCAACAAGTCGAAGGTATCGGACCTAAACTAGCGACAAGCCTTAAGGAGTTTTTGGATACACATTTCAAAAGATAGACATGAATGAAAGCGACCTGAGAATTACAAAAGTCAGCTTTTACGAGCCCATCGAGTATGATCGTCGCTTAATTGCCCAAAGCCGTGGCATTATCGAGATCGAGACAAACTCAGGGATTGTCGGTATTGGAGAAGGCGGTACGCCGGATCTCGTAGCCGATAGAGCCGCTTTTCTAATCGGACAAGACCCTTTGCGTATCGAGCATCTCTGGCAATTGATGTTTCGCGGAGATTTCTATCCTGCAGGACGCGAGTTGGCCCATGCCATTGGCGGACTGGATATCGCTTTATGGGATATCAAAGGTAAGGTTTTGAATGCACCCGTCTATCAAATGATGGGTGGCAAATACAGGAACTACATAAATTGCTATGCTACGGGTTATGGTCGTAAGGAAAGTAGCGCTCGCGATGCGGCTCGTCGTTGTGTAGAAGAGGGCTTCATTGCCTACCGAACTGGAGGTTTCCTCAGCGACTTGCTGTTGAAGAATTGGGATCCGCTTAAAGCTCATCGGGAGATCTACAAGCATTGCAAGGAAGTCGCCGAAGGCGTTGGATCAGAGGGACACTGGGCAATTGATTTTCATACACGTCTAGATCCGCCACAAGCGGTTAAACTGGCCCATCTCATCGAGGATCTCGATCCCCTGTTTTGCGAGGATCTTGTGCGGTCGGAAAATCTTGGATACTATGAAACAATTCGCCATCAGGTTCGCGTACCTCTAGCAGTCGGCGAGCAACTAGGTGTAAAATGGGAGATAAGCGATCTGATCGAAAAGAATCTGATCGACTATTCGAGGGCGACGCTTCCCAATGTGGGTGGGCTTACTGAAATGAAGAAAATCATGGCCCTGATGGAAACGCACAATGTCGGTATGATACCCCATTTTACGGGCCCTATCTCGCTAGCCGCTCAAGTCCATCTGATGCTTGTTTATACTGGCATCACCATTCAGGAAATCGCAACGGGGATTTCAACGGAAATCCCGTATTTGAATGAGGACTACATTGATTTCCATGAGGGCAAGCTTTACCCGAACGATCGACCTGGGATTGGAGTCGAGCTCGACAAAGGTAGACTGGAAAAGAAGGTGGAAGTCACGGAACCGAACCCGCATCCTCTTCCGGTCTTATTTAGACCGGATGGTTCGTATACGAATTGGTGATACGCTTGGCATGCCCTAGCATACCGCTGTATACACTTAAGCGTTTACGGGAATCTTAAGCTCTTCCAGTTTCAGCACGCCCTTTGGAAGATCAGGCGAGGAAGGATGAGGAACGACCTTCCAGAATTTGCTGACCGTTTCCTGCCAGTTCTCCAATAGCTGCTTTCCGTGAGGACTATCCGTAACCGACACATGCGTTTCGATAATTTTCTTGAGGGCATCGACTTCACCGCTGTCGTTCATGCGTTCGATATCTACCATTTCTGGATTATATCGGTGTTCAAACATATCGGTTTCGTCGTAGACGAACGCTAAACCGCCACTCATGCCTGCTCCGAAATTCGTACCCGTTTTTCCAAGACAGACGACTGTACCGCCCGTCATGTATTCGCAACCGTGATCGCCAACGCCTTCCACTACTGCGACGGATCCGCTATTGCGAACGCCAAAGCGTTCGCCTGCGCAGCCCGCAGCGAAGAGATGGCCGCCCGTCGCTCCATAGAGACAGGTGTTGCCGATTATGATGTTGTCCTTCCAGGTAAAGGTCTCGTCTTCTTTTGGCCGGATAATGATCTCTCCACCCGACATGCCTTTGCCGACATAGTCATTAGCCTCGCCCTGCAGCTTCATTCGGATTCCATGAGTTAGGAAAGTGCCGAAGCTTTGGCCAGCGGTGCCTTCGAAATGCAAGTTAATGGAAGCTTCCGGCAGGTGATTGCTACCTCTAACATAAGCGACTTCACCTGAGAGATGCGTACCCAAGCAGCGGTCGGTATTGTGAACTTTATAGTTGCCTCTGAAGCTGGCTATGCGACCGACGATCACGTCTTTCGATTCTTGGATGATCGTTTGGTCGAGACAGCCTTCAAACCCTAGTCGCTCGTTACGAGGACGGGTATGCGTGCGAGGAGCTTCGCCTGTTGGGTCGGGACTGTGAAGAAGTCCACTCAGGTTGACCATCTTGGTCTTAACGTTTTCAACATCGTCGATCTGCTCCAGTAGCTCAGTGCGACCGATGATATCCTCCAACTTTCTGTATCCAAGTTTTGCGAGATAGCCACGCACGTCTTCAGCCACAGCGTTGAAGTAATTGATTACGTTCTCAGGCGTACCCTTGTATTTGGCTCTTAGGTCGTCGCGTTGAGTTGCAACGCCAACGGGACATGTATTCAAATGGCAAACACGGAACATCGCGCAACTCGCTGCGATCATGGCTGCAGTGCCGAAATTATACTCCTCGGCTCCCAGGATTGCAGCGAGAATGATATCGCGACCGGTCTTCATTCCACCATCGGTGCGAAGCGTCACGCGGTTGCGAAGACCATTCATCATGAGTACCTGATGCGTCTCGGCTAAACCGATTTCCCAGGAAGAGCCAGCATGCTTTATGGATGAAAGCGGCGACGCGCCAGTACCCCCATCGTGTCCTGAAATAAGAATTACATCTGCGTAAGCCTTTGCCACACCCGCCGCAACGGTGCCAACGCCCGAACTGGATACAAGCTTCACGCAAACCTTCGCCCGCGGGTTCACTTCCTTTAGGTCGAAAATCAGCTGAGCAAGGTCTTCAATCGAATAGATATCGTGATGCGGAGGAGGCGAAATCAAGGTGACTCCGGGAACACTGAAACGCAAACGAGCGATGAGCGGGGAAACTTTATGTCCCATGAGCTGACCGCCCTCCCCTGGCTTCGCGCCTTGAGCCATTTTAATTTCAATTTCCTTGGCGGTTGAGAGGTATTCGGCGGTAACGCCAAAACGCCCTGAAGCCACTTGCTTGATGGCTGAAGATGCGTTGTCTCCATTTTCCAACAACGTGTAGCGTCTTGGATCTTCCCCACCCTCGCCTGAATTCGATTTTCCACCAATGCGATTCATGGCAATGGCGAGCGTTTCGTGGCACTCTGGAGATAGAGCTCCCAAAGACATGGCGGCTGTTGTGAAACGACGACGAACCTCCTCAATCGGTTCAACCTGAGCCAGATTGATTCCGTTTTCTGGGAATTTAACTTTCAGCAGATCCTTTATCCCGTAGGGCTGATGCTCATCCGCCTGTGTCTTGTATTTGGCGAAATCTTCTTCCTTCGTCGTTTTGAGGAAGCGATGCATGCCTCCAACGACTTTCGGATTCCAGGCATGAAATTCACCGCCCTTACGAACGACTTTGTAATAGCCGGCGCTTGCCAACTCCGGCTCCTCTTCTCCAAAGGCTTGCGCATGGCGAATGAGGGTGTCCTCGCCGATTTGCTCGTAGCTGATGCCGCCGATAGGAGTTGGCGTTCCGAAAAAGCACTCGTCTACAAGTCGCTGCGAAAGACCAATAGCTTCGAAAATTTGGGCTCTGCAATAGCTAAACAGAGTGCTGATACCCATCTTTGCCATTATTTTGAGCAGACCCTTTTCAATAGCCGCTCGGTAATTATAAAGAGCCTTGTCAAGATCGATGTCTTCATTGAGTCCACCGCTTTCTGCTAGGTTGCGAATCACGGCGAGTCCGATGTACGGATTAACGGCGTTCGCCCCAAAGCCCAACAAACAAGCCATCTGATGCACGTCTCGAGCTTCGCCCGTCTCGCAGACGATATCGCACTTCATGCGAAGGCCTTCCTTCACCAAAGTCTGATGCACGCCGCCGACTGCCAAGAGCATTGGGATGCCTACTTTTTCTTTGGAGACGTTTCGATCTGAAAGAATGATGACTTTAGCCGCTTTCTCCTCGACTGCCTTCAAGGCTCTGGCCGATAGCTCGTTGACGGCAGCCTCGAGTCCCATCGCTCCTATTTCTGCATCAAAGGTCGCGTCAATTCGGACGACCCGATCTTTTAGAAACTTCACATTGAAGAGCCCATCCAGCTCTTGATTTAACAACAAGGGAGAGTTGGTCTTAACGAATCCCGAACTTCGCGGACGATCTTCTAAAAGGGCCAAACGGCCACCGAGAAACATCCTGGTCGACATGACCGGTCTCTCGCGAATCGAATCGATTGGCGGATTGGTTACCTGAGCAAAGAGTTGCTTGAAATAAGTATATAGGAGCCTCGGCTTACGCGACATGAAAGCCAGCGGCGTGTCATCTCCCATGGAGCCTAATGCCTCTTGGCCGTTGTTGGCCATAGGTTTAAGGATGGTATCGAATTCGTCTTTCTCCCAGCCAAAGGCTAGCTGAAGCCGTTTGTCTTCATCTTCCTTTTTAGCCGATTCAACTTTCGAATCTTTGGCGAATTGCTGAATGTCAACGAGATGCTCTGAGCACCATTCCCGAAACTTCGGGTCTTCGCCGATTCGGCTCTTAATCTCGTCGTTTTCCAGAAACTGCTTTTCCTCGATATCGATCGCAATCATCTTGCCGGGTCCGAGTCGTCCGGACTTAACGGTTTTCAAATCCGTTTCGTCGATGAGGCCCATTTCCGAGGCCAGCAATACGGTTCCGTCATCGTAAATCTTATACCTTGCAGGGCGCAGTCCGTTTCTATCTAGCGATGCTGCTACGTAGCGACCATCAGTAAAGGCAATGGCGGCAGGGCCATCCCATGGCTCAAGCATGCAGGCGTGGTATTCATAAAATCCGCGCAAATTATCGTCCAGTAGATGGTTGTTTTCCCAAGCTGGCGGCATCATCATCATGGCCGCGTGCAAGGCGGTTCTGCCGCCGAGAGTGATAAGCTGGAGCGCGTTGTCGAAGCTGGCCGAGTCAGACATGTCCGGTTGGATGATCGGACGTAGGTCGGTGAAGCGTTCTCCCCAAATGCCGTGAATATTGGAGCGTTCGCGAGCCCGCATCAGGTTGCGGTTGCCACGGATTGTATTGATTTCTCCATTATGAGCCAGCATGCGAAATGGCTGAGCCAAATGCCACTGCGGGAATGTGTTCGTCGAGTAGCGTTGGTGGAAAATCGCGAAGGCAGTCTTATAAAGCGGATTTTTCAAGTCGGGAAAAAACTGGCGCACCTGCGGCGAGTTCAGCATTCCCTTGTAGACGATTGTCCGGTTCGAGAAACTACAGATATAGAAGTTCTCGATATTGGCTTCCATTGCCTTTCGTTCCGAAATCTTCTGTACCAAAAACAGCTTCCGTTCGTAGTCGTCCACGGGCATTTCGCCCGTCTTGGCTACCAAAGCCTGAACGATTTTGGGCTGGGTCTCTTCCGCTTTGCGTCCCAAGCAGCTGGAGTCCACTGGCACTTCACGCCAGTCGAGGAAAACGAGGCCTTCTTGCTTTACCGTTTCCTCGATAATCTTTTTGCCGTGAGACTGAGCGTATTCGTCATAGCGAGGCAGGAAGACAACCCCCACTCCAAGGTCTTCGTTGTGATATAGATGCTTCCCTTTCTCTTCCAGCGATTGGCGGAAAAGCTCGTGGGGGATCTGCGTTAGAATGCCAGAACCATCACCGGTAATAGAATCAGCATCAATCGCTCCTCGATGAGCCAAGTTCTTCAGCGCTTGGATCGTTTTCTTTAGAAGCTCGTGAGATGCCTCGCCCTTTATATTGGCAAGAAAGCCGACGCCACAGGCATCGTGTTCATATTCCTTCTTATAAAGTGGTGATGGTAGGATCTGGTTCATTAATGAATCGTCGTGTCAGTTTCGTTCGTTGATTTTGCGTGTAGGCGAAAAAGGCCGGAATCGCTTTTTCCGGCCCCGTCTTCTGCGTTTCTGTCTATGGCTTTTAGAAGAACCGGATGGGCTGTGACTGCCTCATTTTTTCGTGCTCCTCATCGGAGCATCCCCGATCGGTTGGAGCTTCGGCATCTTTGTCGGTTGATGCCACGAGGTTGTTCTTCACAAGATAGTCTTCCACTTCTTCGCCACTCACGTCGGCTAGCATGATGCCATCGACTTCCACGCAGGGCGATAGCGGCTGGCCGGACTTTGCGACCATTTCAGCATAGTTCTCCTGGCTGTTGATGATATCGATATCCTCATATTCCAGATCGTACTTCGCCATGATTGCGCGAACGCCCATGCTCCAGCCACATTGCGGTTTTAGATATGCCTTAATCTTCATATGATTTACCTCTTTGCAGTTTCTATGCCTATTTGAGTATGAATCGGCATGTTCAACGAAGGCCACATCCTTCTGCAAGTATTTTTCTTTTTCCTACGTCACGTGCAGGCAACAGAAAGGTGACATCCCCTATTTGATTAGGCCGATTTCCACGAAAAATCCAGCCTCGGACAAGCAATGTCTGAGAGCCATCAATATTATGGCAGCGAATTTGTAGTGAAACCTTGATTCAGACGGACTGCGAATTCAGTATCCACCACCAATAACATCATCTGAAAACCAACTTACTCTTTACACTTATGGCAAAAGGCAAAACGAACCCGCTCCCCTCTTCAGACAACCGAGAAAAGAACGTGGAAATGGCGATCTCCGCGATAACGAAGCAATTTGGCGAAGGCTCTATCATGCGATTGGGAAGCGGCACTCACATGCAGGTGGAAACGATTTCCACAGGGTCGCTATCCTTGGACCTGGCGCTCGGAGTTGGGGGATTGCCGCGCGGCCGCATTTGTGAAATTTACGGTCCAGAATCTTCGGGAAAAACCACGCTGTGTTTGGGTCTGATTGCAGAAGCGCAACGGAATGGCGGCTTGGCGGCGTTTATCGATGTTGAGCATGCCCTCGATCCGAAATACGCTCGTCGCCTGGGGGTGAATCTTGACGACTTGCTCGTTTCTCAACCGGACAGTGGTGAAGATGCTCTCAACATTGCGGAAACGTTGATCCGGTCTAATTCGATCGATGTCATCATCATTGACTCGGTGGCAGCTCTTGTTTCGCAAGCGGAACTCGATGGTCAAATGGGGGATGCCACGGTTGGTTCGCAAGCCCGCTTGATGAGCCAGGCTATGCGACGCCTTACGGGCATTGTGAATCGGACAAAATGCATCTGCCTGTTTACCAATCAGATACGTGAGAAAATTGGAGTTATGTTTGGCAGCCCAGAAACGACCCCTGGTGGCCGAGCTCTCAAGTTTTTCTCCTCGGTTCGTATGGATATCCGCCGCATTGGCCAGATTAAGGACACGTCAGGAACCGTCATGGGCAATCGCACTCGCGTTAAGGTAGTGAAGAACAAGGTCGCTCCTCCGTTTACCGAGTGCGAATTCGATATCATGTACAACGAAGGCATTTCGAAGACTGGTTCGATTATCGATTTGGGAATCGAACACAAGGTGCTGGAGAAAAAAGGCGCCTGGATTTCCTACAAGGGCGAGCTGGTCGGTCAGGGCCGTGAAGCAGCAAAGAACTTCCTGCTCGAGCATCCCGATGTAGCGGAAAAGATCTCGGCTGCCGTCATATCGATTGTTAACCCTGAAGCCGAAGAGGGTAAACAATTGGAGGAAGCGGTAAAGGCTTAGTGTTCTGAAGGCAGAATCGCAGGCTTCATCCTGCTCTAGATTTAAATAATGGGCCGCACTTTGCGGCCCTTTTTGTCATTGAATACGTTTTAGAGGCTTACAAGTTACCCGTCTTGATTTCTGTACAATGACATACCAGCAAACAGATACCATAGCGGCAGTTGCTACGCCCCAAGGCGAGAGCGCGATTGCTATGATCCGTGTCAGTGGGCCTGATTGCAGGGGATTGTCGAAGTCCGTTTTCAGGCGAACCAATGACCCTCGACCACGACACTCCTACCACTCTACCTACTATTCGGTTTCGGGAGAGGCTTTAGACGAGGTTGTCTATTGCTTTTTCGAAGAACCGAAGTCCTTTTCTGGCGATGATACTTTGGAGGTTTCTTGTCATGGCAATCCTCTCATCGCCACGCGTGTCTTAGAGGATCTGATCGAACGTGGGTGTCGTCAGGCCGATCCTGGGGAATTTACCCGTAGAGCTTTTTTAAATGGTCGCATAGATCTTACCCAAGCTGAAGCTGTAATGGAGCTGATTCAGGCTCGCAGCGACAAGGCTCTCCAGGCGGCGAATAATCAATTGCGTGGAGCATTTGGCAGACAGCTTGGCGAACTAAAAAATGATTTAGTGGACAGTATCGCTTTTATTGAAGCGTACATCGATTTTCCTGAAGAAGACCTTCCCGAGGAGAAAAAAGATGAGCATGTTGCTCGCCTTCAAAGACTTATAGATTTTTGTTCTCGGCTCATCGATAGTAGCAAGTACGCGGCATTCCTGCGAGATGGCGTGAAGACGCTGATTTTAGGCGAGCCGAATGCCGGGAAGAGTTCGCTGCTAAACTGCCTGCTGGGATTCGAGCGAGCTATTGTTAGCGAAGAGCCAGGGACGACTCGCGATTTTCTGCGGGAAAGAATTATTTTAGGATCTCATAGCATCCAATTAATGGATACAGCCGGTCTTCGCGAGCCGGAAAGCGGTATTGAAAAGGAAGGCATTCGCAAAACGATCGAGCTCGTTGAGGAGGCGGATGTATTTCTGCTGGTAATCGATTCCTCCCTCCCCTCCCCTGACTTGCCTGATGAGATTAGGAATAAGCTTACCAATGAGAATTGTATCGTGCTGCAGAACAAAATCGACCTCGGCGATCCCCTGCCGCTAAGCGATTATCTGCAAAGTCTTCCAAACCTCCCTATTTCGGCTACCAATTCCACAGGTATTGAAAATTTGAAGACAGTTTTGGTCGATATTATTGATACCTCCTTCTCCTGTCAGGATGACGATTTGATATTGGTTAATACGAGGCATAGCGAAGCACTTAAAGGGATGCTTGCTTGTTTGAATGGAGCTCTGGAAAAATTTCAAAACGATGAAGCTGCTGAGCTTATCGCGAGTGATATGCGAGGAGCATTGGATGCTATTGGTCAAATTCTCGGGCGTATCGACAATGAAGAAATGCTTGATCATCTCTTCTCCTCTTTTTGTATCGGAAAGTAGTCGATCTTGCTTAATTTATTGATTCCGAGCAGGTTAAGGATGACATCCAGCTTAGAGAGCCCTTCTCTTGCACGCTTTCTTTCCGAATCCACAAAGAACGCTATCGACTTGAGGTCCCCTACCCTCTGATTAATTTGCAGGCCTAATGGATTACGGACACGAACCTTACGACGTAATTGTTTGCGGAGCTGGTCATGCGGGTTGTGAAGCTGCTCTAGCCTCTGCTCGCATGGGTGTCCGGACGCTTATTTTGAGTGGCAACATTGATACGATTGCTCAAATGAGTTGCAACCCTGCCATCGGAGGCGTTGCCAAGGGTCAAATTGTTCGCGAGATCGATGCTCTTGGCGGCGAAATGGCTATCAATACGGATGTGACGGGAATTCAATTCCGCTTGCTGAACGTCTCCAAAGGACCCGCCGTTCAGTCTCCTCGGGCTCAGTGCGATAAAAGAGCCTATGCTCTGCGCATGAAGCATGTTCTGGAACGACAGGAAAATCTCAGCGTTTTTCAGGCAACGGTTACCGGATTGATTTTCAGGGACGGTTGCGTCGTCGGCTGCGAAACCAATCTAGATGTTAACTTCTTCGGCAAGACGGTTATCATCACTACCGGGACGTTTCTGCGTGGCTTGATGCATATCGGCCGCAATAAAAACGAAGGCGGACGCATGGGCGATTATTCGGCCAAGACGCTTTCTCAAAGTTTCCTCGATGCGGGTATTGAATTGGAGCGTCTAAAGACCGGAACGCCCCCAAGACTTTTAGGCCGCACGATCGATTTTATCAAACTTGAAGAACAAAAAGGCGACCCGGATCCGACGCTATTCGCTTTCCATGATACGCGCGATGAAAGCGATATGTTCCACGTGGAACATCCGGGAGAATCTTTCGTCGGCTGGACACCTGGCACCGACCAAGTCTCATGCTGGATAACGTATACTTCCGAGAAAACCAGCGAAATCGTCAATGCGAACTTGCATCTCTCAGCGATGTACGGAGGTGAAATCGAGGGTACTGGACCTCGCTATTGTCCAAGTATCGAGGACAAGATTGTGCGCTTCGCCGACAAGCCACGCCATATGCTTTTTTTGGAGCCTGAAGGGCGCCACACTAACGAATATTACATCAATGGCTTGTCTACGAGCCTTCCTTTGGAGACTCAGATGCAGATGATGGCGACGATTCCAGGATTGGAAAGCGTTCATCTGCTGCGACCGGCTTACGCTGTTGAGTATGACTTTGCTCCGCCAACTCAACTTTTTCCGCATCTGGAATCCAAGAAAGTGGAAAATCTATTTTTTGCCGGTCAAATCAATGGCACATCTGGCTACGAAGAGGCTGGCTGCCAGGGACTCGTGGCGGGGATAAACGCCGCTTGCAAGGCTAGGGGAGACGAACCGCTGGTCTTGAAGCGGCATGATGGCTATGCTGGTGTCCTCATTGACGATTTAGTTACCAAGGGTACTCAAGAGCCATACCGAATGTTTACAAGTCGAGCCGAGTACAGACTTCTTTTTAACCACGGAAGCTCCGAGCTGCGGCTATTGGACTATGCGAAGCGATACGATCTGATTTCGAAGGAGCGCGTCGCTCGAATCGAGCGTAAGCGAAACGAGATTGAGAAGATCGTAAATTGGATGGAGACTAACAGGCGAGGGGAGAGCGCTTGGGCAACGATTGTACGTCGTGGCATTGAGGATCATGAGCTTCCCAAGGAAGTTCTCGATCTTGATCCGGAAGTCAGGAACGAGGCGCTTTATCGCGTTCGCTATGACGGCTATTTGAAACGCGAGTTGCGACAAATTGAAAAGTTGAAGGATGTTGAAAAAGTGAGGTTGCCTGCCGATTTTGACTATCATTCCGTCAGAGGATTAAAGAAGGAGAGCGCCCTAAAACTCTCCGAAATTAAGCCTGCGAATCTTGCCCAAGCGAGTCGAATTAGCGGGGTGAATCCTGCGGATGTCAGCATCCTGATGGTTGCTCTTGGAAAATAGACAAGTCATTGATTATAAATTGATTAGGAATTTATCCGATGAGTCTGGCTCAATCTCAATAGGTATTGATGAATGTCTTAGGTCGAGTCGGATAATGTTTTAGTTGAAGTTCTTCCGCGTAACTGAATTGTAACGCTAAGGCTATTGCGCTGAACAGACCGATTGTAACAATGACGAGCCTGAAGCCAGGCCTATGATGGACAGTGAACAATCCGACAAAATCCTCGTCGTCGATGACGAGATTGATGTAACTGAGCTGATTGGCTATCACTTGCGACAGAGGGGTTACGAGGTCCGATCAGTCAACGATCCA
Organism: Opitutaceae bacterium; assembly: GCA_028281165.1. Classification (GTDB taxonomy): domain Bacteria; phylum Verrucomicrobiota; class Verrucomicrobiia; order Opitutales; family Opitutaceae; genus JANQRT01. The sequence continues at coordinate 72,854 of JANQKI010000231.1, forward strand.
CGCTACGCTCTCGAAACCACGCGTAGCTTCATGCCTGACCTCATTATCCTTGATGTGATGATGCCCGAATTGAGCGGTCTTCAGGTTTGTCGGATGATCCGGGCCGATGCCTCCCTCAAAAAGATCCCCATTATTTTTCTGAGCGCTAAGACTGAAGAAGGAGATCGGATTGATGGTTTCGAGAGCGGAGCAGACGATTATGTGTGCAAGCCATTTAGCCCTAAAGAATTGATGCTTAGGGTGTTAGCTATTTTGAAAAGGGCAGGGGAGGACGAGGAGGAGCTCAATGTTCTCGAAGTGGATGGTATTCTTCTCGATGTCGAGCACCACAAAGTTCTGGTGAACCAAACTTCAATCGAGCTGACTGCGACTGAGTTTAGACTCCTCAAGCTACTCATGCAGGAGCAAGGCAAGGTTCAAACACGCGAGATGCTTTTGCAGAAAGTGTGGAACTACCAAAGCGATATCGAGACGCGTACGGTTGATACGCACATGCGGCGTCTGCGAGAAAAATTGGGAGGAGAAGCCTCTTGGCTTGAGACAGTGAGGGGAGTTGGCTATCGGATGGTTGAAAGCCGTTAGTCTCTTCCTTAATGCTGTATGTTTTTTTAGTCGTTTTTGGTCTCTCCGCTATTGTTTTTGCCGTAAAGTACTACCGGCAGAAGATTGCGATTCGGCTCCTTACTGAGTCTCTTGCGAGTCGGACCTCTATACTGGCTCACTCTAAGGATTTCAAGGGCACCCATGAGAACTGGATTCAGCTGGTTGAGGAGCTGAACAATCTCATTGAGAAGATCAACGCTTTGGACAAGCAAAGCACTGGTCATCTTCAGCAGATCGACGCAACACTAGGCAGCCTGCACGAGGGGGTGCTTATGATTGATCGTGATAATTATATCTTGTTGGCTAATAGTGTCTTGCAAACCTTCTTCCCCAATCTGGCTGATAGCGTTGGTAAGCGTTTAGAAAGTGGATTGCATAGTTCCGAGTTTCTAGAATTCGTCGCTCGAGTGAAAAAAGGGGAGGGCGCTCCCCGCTGCGAAATGGCCTTCAATGATGATCCACAAAAAATCTGGATGGAGGTTTCCGCAGCCACCCTTTTGGAAGAAGGAGAGCTAAATTCTCCTTGGTATCTTTTTGTTCTTCATGATATTACGCAGTTAAAGCGGCTTGAGTTGGTGCGAAAGCAGTTCGTGGCTAACGCCTCTCACGAGCTCAAAACCCCTGTTTCCATTATCAAGGGCTACTCGGAGACTCTGATGTCGGATCACGCGTCTATGCAGGATTCAGACAGGGATCGTTTTATTAGCACGATTCACCGTAACGCTGAACGGCTAGCTTTGTTGATCGAAGACCTATTGAGTTTATCTAGATTGGAAAGCGATTCGCTGTCTCTCGATTTTGGGCAATCTGATTTAATGGCTTGGATATTAGAGTTTTCCTCGGAATGCCGTGCTCGGATTGAAGCGGATGGACGCGAGCTGCGTTTAGCTTTTGAAACTGATCAGGCTCCTGCTCTCGTTCAATTCGACGCTCTGAAGCTTAGGCAGGTATTTGAAAATCTGGTTGAAAACGCTAAAAAGTACTCCCCGGCAAATGGGGCGATCGAAATCGGGGCCCGTGTCATCGATGGTGAATTGGAGGCCTGGGTCTTAGATATGGGAACGGGTGTTCCTGAACGAGATTTGGCCCGAATATTCGAGCGGTTTTATCGTGTGGACCAGGGGCGGTCGCGCGAAACGGGTGGTACCGGACTTGGGCTAAGTATCGTTAAGCACATAATCGATCTGCACAACGGACGGGTCTGGGCGGAAAATGTTGAAGAGGCTGGCTTGAAGGTCGTTTTTCGTGTTCCTCGGGCTCATGAGCCAGCTCGTAGACAAGTCGTTTAACGATAATTGTTTGCAGATATTCTAGTTTCTGAATGCCCTCGTTCCTCTGACTAGATATGACCTACGAGAATCATCTCTCCAGAGTCGCTGAAAGAAAAAGTCGCTTACAGAACGCGCTTGCCGAAGCGCTACAAGGTCAGACTAAGGTTGTATTGGAGATTGGTTGTGGGCATGGCCATTGGCTAGTCGACTTTGCGGTAACTCATCCTGAAAAATTCTGTTTAGGTATCGACATCAGTAGCGGCCGTATCGGAAGAGCTAACAAGAAACGACGTACTCGAAACCTCGAGAACGTCCGTTTTGTTTTAGGTGAAGCTCGGGAAACTCTCGAATCTCTGCCCGCTGGAATTTTGTTTACCGAGGTCTTTGTTTTATTTCCCGACCCTTGGCCCAAAAAGCGACATTGGAAAAACCGACTTATTCAGCACTCGTTCCTTGATGAGCTTGCTCAAAAGTGTTCTCAAGCTGCGTGGCTCTACTTCCGTACCGACCATAGCGGATACATGGAATGGGCTACCGATATCGCTTTGGAAAACAAAAGCTGGAAGCCCGCAGTCGATCAGGATTGGCCCTTCGAGCGAGAGACGATTTTTCAGTCAAAAGCTACAGACTACCAATCGTTGATCCTCAGCAAAACTTAGTCTTCACTACTCCCTTCTTAGCGCTTTCACGAAACGCGCTTCGCTTCGCGCTACATTAATATATAAATACGAAGTAAAACTCTGACCTATCTAAATAGGATGATTGCTGCTAGTTGAAGAATCGTAGCAAATCCCAGCAGTATCATTCCGAACGTGAAGAACAGGTCGAATGAACGGCTCCGGTAAGGCAACCGAAACACGTTCCTCCCGTGCGAAGGTTTTTCCTTCCGTTTCCGAGCTCTCTCCTTGTCTTTAAGTTCGAATATCGCCCCTGCTAGGTTCTTTTCTGCCATAAGCCAAACTGCTGCTTTCTTCCCCAGCCACTGAAGATCTTTTGAATTACATTATAAGTGCTCGTTCTAACTACCAGCGTATTTGCTACAATCTTCATTCATATTTCTTCAAATCGATTTAGAGAGTTGACGCTCGCATTTCGATCCTACAACAAATCCGGCGTCCTCGATCCATGCATCGCCTAAAATCAGTATCAGCCGCACTTATAGCAACCGGATTTTTCGCCACCGAATCGCTTGCCGCCGTCTCTCCTGCGCCTGAAGCGCTCTTCTCTGTTTTCGGGCTGCCCATTACGAATAGCATGGTGACAAGCTGGGTGGTCGTCGTTCTTCTGATCATCGGTGTTCGAATGATGGTTGGCAAACCGCAACTCATTCCCGGACGCGGCCAAGCCATCATTGAAAATCTACTAGTCGGCCTGAGGGAGATGGTCGAACCGATCATTGGCAAGAAAGCGGTTGGAGCGGCGTTGCCGTTGGTGATTGGATTTTTCGTTTACATACTGATCCAAAACTGGAGTGGCCTCTTTCCTGGCGTTGGTACGATAGGTGGTGGTTACACCGATGCCGAAGGGCACTTTCACATAACGAAACCTTGGATACGCCCGGGCAATGCCGATTGGAATGGAACGATCGCATTGGCCATCGTCGCCATGGCGGCATGGCTATTCATCGTACTTAAATATGCTGGCTTCAAAACGCTCGTAGTCGATCTTTTTGGAAATAAGGCAGACAAGAAAGAAGTGGGGCAGACCATGTGGATGCTGCTGATTCCTGTCTTTCTCTTCGTTGGTCTGATCGAGGTCGTATCCATTGCCATCCGTCCGCTGACTCTCTCGGTTCGTCTTTTCGGAAATATATTTGGCGGTGAAAACCTGCTCCATGGGATGGGCTTCTTTCCCGTTTTCTACTTTCTCGAGCTGCTCGTTGGTCTCGTGCAAGCTCTCGTATTCGTTTTATTGTTCAGTGTGTACATCGGTTTGATTTGCAACCACGACGACGGCCATGAACACGCGGAGCACTAGGTGACTTTGTTGGTCGGGACCATGCGGAAAGCGTGGGCGGCCGCATCAAACGTTAACAGCTAACAACACAAAACAATGTTAAATCTACTAGCAGAAATCAACGGCAACATCGCTTCAGGACTCGGCGTTCTCGGTTGTGGTCTTGGCGTAGGACTCGTTGGATCAAAAGCCGCCGAAGCCGTGGGCCGTAACCCAGGCGCATCCGGCAAGATCTTGGTTCAATCCATCATTGGTATGGCCCTCGCTGAAGGCTTGGGTGTCATGGCTCTCTTCCTTGCCAGCTAATCTACTATTTTGGCGAGTCGTCGAAATTGGCGACTCGTCTACTAATTTCACTTCTTACAAGCAATGATCGATCTCTTTTCAGTACTCGCAGCAACGGATCCGAATGCCGCCGCTGAGTCAGTAGGTCTCGCCGAAAAGTTCGGTATTCATGTCGGCCATATCGTCATGCAACTGATCAGCTTCGCTATCCTTGCTTACGTTCTTTACCGCTTCGCTTTTAAACCTGTCTTTGCGACTCTTGACGAGCGTAATTCTAAAATAGCGGATGGCCTGAAGTATGCCGAAGACATGAAGCAGCAATTGGCCGACGCTCAGGAGGAAAAGAAACGCGTTCTCCAAGAAGCTTCCGTCGAGGCGAAAAAACTTATCGAGGAAGCGCGTCAAACGGCTGAAAGCCGTATCGAGAAAGCTTCCCAAGAAGCTATCCAGCAAGCTGAAGGCATACTGACGAAGGCCGAGCAGCAAATTGAATTGGATCGCCAAAAGATGATCAGCGATGCTCGTAGCGAGATTGCTCGTCTTGTTGTGGCCACTACAAGCAAAGTGCTTTCGCGCGACCTGTCTTCCGACGAGCAGAACCGATTCTTGGAATCCGCCAGTTCA